>JAFACJ010001172.1 GCA_023425615.1 Actinomycetes bacterium | reverse complement strand
CGAACAGACCGAGGACAGACGGACCGAGGACGGACGGATCGAGGACAGACGGATCGGGGCAGGCGGTCAGGGGGCGGCGGTCAGGGGCGTATGCCGGTGACGGCGAAACGCTCCACCTCGGCCAGGTGGCCGCCCGTCCACACGACGATGGTGGAGACGCTCTCCGGGTCGCCCTCGTAGGGGAGGGTGAGGCGCCAGCGGGTGTCCTGGCCGCCCGCGGGGAGGCAGCAGTACTCCCCCAGCGGCTCTTCGGCCTCGGGGTGCAGGAGCCTGGCCTGGAGGCTCTCGTCCACGCCGGTGATGCGTCCCGCGACGGTCAGGGGGTCCTGGGCGCGGGAGCCGTAGGCGGGTGTGGTGAGGCTGAGGTCGGTGTCGTCGGTGCCGACGACCTCCCAGGGGGCATCGGCGCCCGACCCCAGCCGGAAGAGGTGGATGACGGCGGCGGTGTGGTCGCCGCCCTCGGCGCGGTAGCCGACGCCGATCCTCGCCTCGTCGCCGTTCACCGAACGGCTGGTGACGCGGTCGAGGTCGGTGAAGCCGAGATAGCTGCGGGTGAAGGACAGCGCGGTGCCGACGGCGTCGAGGTTCCACGGCGCGTGGGCGCCCTGCCCCTGGTCGCGTACCTTCGCCGGGTCGGTGAAGGGCCACAGCGGCAGGTAGCCGCTGGGGAGCGCGCCTTCCGCGGGCGGAGGAGGAGGCGGCGCCGCCACCGACGGTGAGGCGGACGGCGGCGCGCTGGAAGGCGGCGCGGCGGACGGCGTGTCCGGCGGGGTGGTCACGGCCGGCGGTGGCGAGGGGTCGGGGTCCTTGTCGCCGCCGCCGCATCCGGCGGTCAGGGCGAGGACCGTCACGAGTCCGGTGAGCACTGCACGGCATGACTGCATAGGGCGCCTCCCGTCGGCATTGTGCCCTATGCCGTGAAGCTCAGGCGATGGCCTCCTTCCGTGCCGCCGGCACCGCGTCGGCCGGCGTCCTGCGCCACAGCGCCCCGGCGGCCAGTGCCACCACGAGGCCGACGCCTCCGGCCAGGACGAACGCCCAGCCGCTGCCCGCCGCGTCGATGATCCAGCCCGCGGCCGGCGAGGACAGGGAGAGCCCCAGCGTCATCGCGGTGCCGTGCAGGCCCATCGCCTCGCCCCGCGCCGCGGCCGGGATCCAGCGGGACATGGTGTCCACCGTGGTCGACAGCGAGGGCGCGCACAGCAGCCCCGAGGGGATCAGCGCGAGTGCCAGCAGGCGCCAGTCGGAGACCAGCGCCAGCGGGAGGGTCAGCGCCGCCATGCCGCCGACCAGGACCGGGGCGGGGAAGCCGCGCGGGAGCCCGCCGTAGACGAACCCGCCGACCAGCGACCACAGGCACCAGGTGCCGATGACAAGGCCCGTCCAGCGGGTCGCCCCGTCGGCGTCGAGCACCGCGATGATGCCCAGCTCGGTGGCGGTGAGCACGAAGGTCGCCGAGAAGGTGACGGCCAGCAGCGCCGCCAGCGAGGGCGTGAACCAGGTGCGCCGGGCGACGGTCGTGTCCGCCGCGGCCAGCTCGTCCGCGGTGCGGATCGGCGGGTTCAGCACGAAGAACGCGACACCGGCGCCGACCGTGCCGAGGCCGATCAGGGTGAAGGTCCAGCCGCTGCCCAGCATCGCCACCGCCGCGGTCGAGAACGCGGGGCCCACCATGTAGGAGATCTCGACCAGCATCGAGTCCAGCGAGAACGCGGTGCGCCGCTGCTCTTCGGGCACCAGCGCGGCGATGCACTGCCGGATCAGGCTGTAGACCGGGATGGCGAGGACACCGGCCAGCAGCGCGCCGACCAGCAGCGGCGCATAGGGCAGCTGGGCGGCCAGCGGCCAGAAGCACAGCTGCGCGGCGGTGGTGACCAGCAGGACGGGCCGCAGCCCGTAGCGGTCGGTGAGGCGCCCGGCGAAGGGCGAGCCGATCGCCACCCCGAGGGTGGAGGCCGCGCCGACCAGGCCGGCCCGGAAGAAGCCGAGATCGAGGGAGCCGACGACGTGCAGGGTCAGCGCCACGCCCATCGCCGCCACCGGGATCCGCGCGAGCATTCCCACCACGAAAAGCGTCCGCGTCCCCGGCAGGGCGAGCACCCGCCGGTAAGGCTCGATCTTCATCTGGTTCCTTACCTCCGGCCGACCAGTGTGCCACGGCACCTTGACCTGCGGAAATTTTTTTCTTTACAGGTCAGCGAAGTATTTGGTCACGGCACGACCGATCTTTCAGTACCGCTTGCCCCGGCCAGTTACCTTGAGTACATTCTTCCGAGATCGAGCCGTGATCGACCCCTCGAAGGTCGCGGGACAAGGAGTACGCACGTGGATCCGGTAGGCCAGAAGCTCCTGGAGATCGCGAAGAGCGAACTGGGCTACAGCGAGAAGTCCGGCGGCTACACCAAGTTCGGCGACTGGTACGCCAAGAACGTCGACGCCGACAACGACGCCTACTTCAAGACCGCCCCCTGGTGCGACATGTTCCTCGCCTGGGCCGCCGACAAGGCGGGCGTCGTCGAGCAGGCCGGCCAGTTCGCCTCCACCCAGGAGCACGCCCAGTGGTTCAAGGACCAGGGCGCCTGGGGCACCACCCCCGAACCCGGCGCGATGGTGTTCTTCAACTGGTCGGGCGAGAAGAGCATCGACTCCATCCAGCACGTGGGCCTCGTCGTGAAGGTCGGCGAGGACGGCGCGATCCACACCATCGAGGCCAACACCCAGGACGTGCTGGCCGAGCGGGTCCGCGACTCCTCCGACATCGTCGGCTACGGCTATCCGGGCAAGGTGAAGCTCGCCGAGCAGCCCTACCAGCCCAAGCACGCCGCGCCCGCCCCGTCCATGGACGCGCTCACCCAGCAGATGCCCGCCGCGCCCTCGGCCACCACCCAGGCCCGCAAGGACCCCGCCGCCGACTCCCACGACCTGCCGGTCAAGGAGGCCGCGCTCACCGGCGTGGTGGGCCTCGTCCTCCTCAGCGTCATCGCCTTCGGCCTGGCCAAGGCCGCCGCGGTCCGGGTGCCCGCCGCCGTCGCGAACGCCCCCGAGGTCAGGGTCCGCAAGCGTGGCCGCCACCACCGCACCTCCGGCGCCCCCGCCGTCAAGATGCCCGCCGACATGACCCACTACGACCTCGACGACGCCGAGGCCGGCACCCTGATGATGCCCGCCATCTCCGCGCAGATCGCCCAGGAGGTCGAAGACCGCGAGTTCTGGGGCCGCATCGCCCATCTGCGCGAGGACGACGAGCTCAACTTCTGGACCGACCTGCACTCCGCGGTCACCCAGACCACCGAGACCAACGCCCAGCTCACCGGACGCCGCTGAGCGACGACCGCGCCGCCGCAAGGCGCCTCCGACGCGTGGGAAGGGGCGCGGGC
>JAFACJ010001165.1 GCA_023425615.1 Actinomycetes bacterium | reverse complement strand
AACCCGACGATCCCGGCCGCGCCCTCCAGGTGACCGACGTTGGTCTTGGCCGAGCCGACCAGCAGCGGCGCGTCCCCGGCCCGGCCGCGGCCCAGGACCGCGCCCAGCGCGCGCGCCTCGATGGGGTCGCCGCGGCGCGTGCCGGTACCGTGCAGCTCGACGTACTGCACGTCGGCGGGGGAGACGCCGGCCCGCCGGTAGGCAAGGCGCAGTACCTCCCGCTGGGCGTCCTCGCCGGGCACCGTCAGGCCCTCGGTGGCGCCGTCGTTGTTGACCGCGCCCCCCTGGATGAGGCAGTAGACGAAGTCCCCGTCGGCCACCGCCCGCGACAGCGGCTTGAGCACGACGACCCCGCCGCCCTCACCGCGCACGTAGCCGTTGGCGCGGGCGTCGAAGGTGAAGCAGCGCCCGTCGGGGGAGATGCCGCCGAACCGGGTGGTGGTGACGGCGCTCTCGCCCAGCAGGTTGAGGTTCACGCCCCCGGCCAGCGCCAGGTCGCACTCCCCGGCGCGCAGGCTCTCGGCCGCCAGGTGCACCGCCACCAGCCCGGAGGACTGGGCGGTGTCCACCACCAGGCTCGGCCCGCGCAGCCCCAGGGTGTAGGAGACGCGGTTGGCCAGGATGCTGCGGTGCACGCCGGTGATGGTGTGCGGGGTGATCGCGGCGCTGCCCCGCCGGTAGGTCAGGGCCGCGTAGTCGTCCCAGATGGAGCCGACGAACACGCCCGTGCCGGTGCCCTCCAGGGCGGCGGGCAGGATCCCGCCGTCCTCCAGCGCCTCCCACGCCAGCTCCAGGACCAGCCGCTGCTGGGGGTCGATGCCGGCCGCCTCACGCGCGGAGATGCCGAAGAACCCGGGGTCGAAGGCGTCGATCCGGTCGAGGAAGGCACCGTGGCGTGGCGCGTCGGGCTCTGCGGCCCACCGGTCGGCGGGCACCTCGGTGACGGCGTGGCGGCCTTCGCTCAGCAGCCGCCAGAACGCGGCGGGGTCGGGTGCCATCGGCAGCCGGCACGCGATACCGATGACGGCGATCGTGTCGTCCTGGGTCATGGGTTCAGCGTGCAGGGGGGTACTAAAGAACTGCCTTGCAGTCACCTAAAACCCCGCGGGGCGTGAACGCCCAGTTCCGGGCACGGGTCACCGCCCGGTGACCGGGTGGTCTCCGGGCGGCGCGGGCCGCGTCCCTCAGTCGGTTCCGGCGGTCTCGGCCATGAGCCTGGCCAGCACGGCCCGCGAGTTGATGTTGAGTTTGCGGTAGATGCGGGTGAGGTGGACGTCGACGGTGCGGGGGCTCAGCGACAGCCGCTCGGCGATCTCCCGGGTCTTCAGGCCCGTCCCGGCGATCGTGGCGATCTCCCGTTCCCGGTCGGTGAGCGCGGACAGGTCGACGCCCGCGGTGTGCCGCTCGCGGCGCGGCGCGGGCTCCAGCGCCTGCTGCATCATGGACGCCAGGTGCATCTCCTGGCGGCGGGCGTTCTCCAGCACCCGCACGCCGCCGCAGCGCCGTCCCAGTTCCTTGGCCAGCGCCAGCGTGGAGCGCGCCTCCCCGCACCGGCCCAGGACGGTGAGGTTGTCGGCGGTGACGGTGAGCATCCACGCCTTGGAGTGCGGCATGCCCGCGGCGGCGAACAGGCTGGCGGCCTTCTGCGACTGGATGACCGCCGCGGCGAAGTCGCCCTTCTCCCGCAGGGTGACGCTGCGCGCGAAGTGCGCGTAGGCCAGGGGGGAGGGCAGGGCCAGGCCGGTGGCCGCCTCCTCGGCCCGCGCGGCCCAGCTCTCGGCGGACCCGCCCGTCACCACGGTCGGCACGATCATCAGGCTGAAGCACAGGGGCCGCAGGAAGCGGGGGACGCCCTCCAGTTCGGGCCCGCCGCCGGCCTCCAGCAGCAGGGTGATGCAGCGCAGGTGGTCGCCTGCGGCCGAGGCGGCGATCGCCAGGGCGATCACCCCGGTGACGCTCCAGTGGAAGTTCTGCGTGCGCAGCGAGGCCAGTGCCCGTTCGGCGAGCTGGAGCGCCTCACCGGGCCGTCCGTCGCCGCCCCAGACCGCGGTGAGGGACTCCAGGGCCAGGGCCAGGCCGCGCAGGTGCTCGGAGCTGTTGCGTTCGGCGAGCTCCCGCGCCTCGCGGGCGATGCGGCGGGCGTCGCTCATGGTGCGGGTGTGCCGGTAGGCGTTGCCCAGCCCGATCATCAGGGCGGGCAGCACGTAGTACCGGCCGTTGCCGTGCGCCATGGCCATGCCGCGGGTGAAGTGCCGCTCGGCGTCCTGGAAGGCGCCCACGACGGTCTCGGCGCAGCCCAGCACCCCCAGGTACTCGGGGTGGGACGCCAGTTCGGTGTCCGACAGGCGGTTGACGGCCTCGGCGGCGGCCGCCAGCGACGCGCCGGCTCCGGCCGCCTTGTCGAACGCCTCGCACAGGGCGCGCAGGACGAGCACGCCCGTCTCGGCGACCCGGTCCCGGTGCGCGCGGGCCAGGGCTGCGGCGAGCTCCAGCCGGTCGCGGCCGGGGGGATCGCCGTCGAACACGCCGATCACGCCGCGCGCCACCAGCAGGGTGGCTGCCTCGCGGGGCGGCTCGTCCAGGGCCAGGACCATGCCGGCCGCCTCGTCC
>JAFACJ010001147.1 GCA_023425615.1 Actinomycetes bacterium | reverse complement strand
GGTACTCCCGCAGCATGTCCTTGGTGAAGAGCGGGATGCGCTCCTGGAAGTCCTCCAGAGACCTGACGTCCTTCGGATGCACCCCATGGGAATCCCACAGCTCCCGATAGAACCCCGAGTTCTCATAAGCGGCGGGCAGCAGCTCCAGGATCCGCTGCTCCTGCACCTCCCGGAGCACCTCCCGCGGCATCGTCTCCACCTCGGGTTCGAAGTACCTGCCGTCCTGCACGAGCCCTCCTCGTTCTGAGGCCTGGAAGTCGGCTCCGCTCGGATCACCGACCGTGCGGGGACGACCGAACAGAGCTCGCTGACATGGGGAACATCACAGTGTGACCCGGGACACCAAAATCATCAGACTTGGCTCTAAATTAGTCAACTGATTTAGCTCATCAATCTCCGATGCTTCAGATCACTGATTCACGGCGTCGGCGCTCACCACGCCACCTGGAGGGAGCTGAGGCCGTAGACCAGGTGGGTGGCGTTGAACCGCGGCTCGGGCTCGGCCTCCCGCAGCCCGGGGAAGCGCTTCAGCAGCGCGGGGAGGGCGATCCGCAGCTCCATGCGGGCCAGCGGCGCGCCCAGGCAGTGATGCGGGCCGTGGCCGAAACCGATGTGGCCGATGCGGTCGCGGGTGATGTCGAAGCGGTCGGCGTCGGCCAGCAGCTCCGGATCGCGGTTGGCCGCCGCCAGGCTGCACATCACGACCTCGCCGGCCGGGATCCGCCGTCCGGACAGCTCCACGTCGGTGGTGGTGACCCGGATCGCACTGGAATTGGCGACGGTGAGCCAGCGCAGCAGCTCCTCGACGGCGGCGTCGACGCGCTCGGGTTCCTCTTCCTCGCGCAGCAACGCGAGCTGCTCAGGGTGGCGCAGCATGGCCAGCGTGCCCAGCCCCAGCATGTTCGCCGTGGTCTCGTGCCCCGCGACCAGCAGCAGGCCGCAGACGCCCTTGAGCTCGGCGTCGCTCAGCTCACCGGCGTGTTCGCGGACCAGCATGCCCAGCATGTCGTCACCGGGGCCGGCCTTGGCCCGCGCGACCAGATCGGCCATGTAGAGATCCGATTCCCTCATGGCCCGCATCAGCTCCTCGCGCGGCCGGGAGACGTCCACCAGCTGGTTGGAGCGTCGCTGGAAGTCGTCCCGGTCGGCGTACGGCACGCCCAGCAGCTCGCAGATGACCAGGGAGGGGATCGGCAACGCGAACGCCTCGGTTCCAGCCTTCTCATCCCCCTCGCGGTGAATTCCGGCGCCAGCATGCGCCGCAGCCGGGTGTGGTCGGGCGGATCGAGACCGAGGAGATTTCCCGCGCGCATCGCCTTGAATCCGCCATTACCGTGCGGACATCGGCGAATCGCGTGACCAACCAGGCGTCGATGCCGAACGGGGTGCCGGTGCGCACCACACCGTCCCTGTCGCGCCGTTCGGAGAGTTCGGGCGCCGGATCGAAACCGCTGCGCCTCATGTAGAGCGGCCATGCCGCCGTCGGACCGGACATGGCACCTCCCCTGGCCATGATGGCCGTCCCGGCACAATATAGCTGAATCATTTAGCCGTCTAATCTCTCCTGACTTCTTATGTTCTTCCAGGTCAGGCCGTTTTTGGCACGCGACAAAAGGCCCGACAACAGCAATATCTGCATTGACACATGGAGACCGCCGACCTAGCTTCCACTGGCATACGGCGCCGGCACGACGAGGGCGAGCAGTGCCCTCCGGGACCGTCTCCGCTCTGGCGTCGGCCGCGGCGGGCTTGACCGCCGGGACCTCGTCCGCGGCGCCCACGACGTCGT
Organism: Actinomycetes bacterium; assembly: GCA_023425615.1. GTDB lineage: Bacteria > Actinomycetota > Actinomycetes > Streptosporangiales > Streptosporangiaceae > Actinocorallia. The sequence goes on along the minus strand of JAFACJ010001147.1, from coordinate 3,091 downwards.
GTCCGCCGGTGAGCCGGCTGGCCACGACCGGTTACTCGACCGGTTACGGCGGCCACCTGTACGTGCTCGACCTCAAGCAGCTGAAGGCGACCGGGTCGATCTCCGGGCTCAACGGCTCGTCCAACAGCTACGTGTCCAAGGACGGCAAGACCGTCTACGTCGACAACTGGGGCAGCGGCACCGTCGAGGTCGTGGACGCCCGCACCCAGAAGATCGTCAAGTCGATCGACGTGAACGGACCGGTCCTGGGCGCGATGAGCCCGGACGGACGCTACCTGTACGAGGTCGGCTATCAGGGCCTGGCCGAAACCGGCAAGGACACGACGGTGTACGTGATCGACACCGCCGAGAACGAGGTCGTGCGCACCTGGCCGGTGAAGGACTCTTTCGCCCTGACGCTCAGCCCCGACGGCAAGCGGGTGTACGTGGGCGGCGTCGACGAGGTGTACGTCTTCGACACGACCGGCGGGCAGCTCGGCACGCTCTCGACCGGGCGCCTGCCCGAACGGCTGGCGGTCACCGTTCCTCGACACTGTCCAGGAGTGGCCCTGTGATCAGTGCGCCTGCCCCGAACGGTGCTGGACAGACTGGTCCCCCCGCTTTCACACACCCGGCGGCTGCACCGATCGCGTCCGTGCATCCTTCCGGGCGGGGCGGGTTCCCTCACACCCTGGGCCACGGTGTCCGGCCTGGACGGTCCGATGCCCCGCACCATCACTCCGGTGGTGCGGGGGCGGTGCCGTCCGACGCCGGGCGCCATGCCCCAGAGCGCGTCTCCCGATCACCAGGCTCGCCGCCTCGTGCCGGGTCGTCTGACGTGTACGCGTGCTGGTGGGCCGCTGCCAGTACGCAGCACCCCACACGCTGGTGTAGGCCGGATCCACCGCCACCAGCGCCAGGCCGTGCCCGGCGGCCATCGACGTCAGGCGGGCCTTGAGACGGCCGGTGGGCATACCGGAGATCACCTTCCGGAAGCGGCGGTTGCGGCCGTGCCTCTCCCTGATCTTGGAGTCGGCGAAGTCCAGGTCCTCCACCGCGATCGCCGCCGCGCCGGTGCGGCGGGTGTAGTGCGGCAGCCGGGTCAGGGCGTGCCGCAGCTGCGCGTCCCGGTGCTGGGCGCTGCCGGAGAGGTCGTAATCGAAGCGCTCGGGTCGGCCGATCGGGTTGCCGTGCACGTCCAGGCGCCAGGCGGCCAGATGGTCGGCGTTGGCGTCCACGGCCACCACCCCGAACGCTCGCGCCGCCTCCAGGGACAGGACCCGCACAGCAGGGCGCTGCCAGGAGGCGTCCGCATACCAACGCCCCCGGTGGGTGTCGAGGTGGATGCGGTAGGCCACCGCCCGATCGGCCCACTCCTGTCCCCGGTGGGCGAAGCAGGCCCGGGCGGCCAGCACATAGCGGCCGTGAGGGGCGTTGGCCAACTCGGCCAGGGGCGCGGGGAGCTTGATGCTGGCCTGCCCGTCGGGGGTCAGGCGCAGGGTCTCGTTGCCGTACCGCTTGCCGCTCTCGCCGTCGGCGGACAGGAACCAGCGGGCCGCCTGCCACCGCTGCCGCCACTGGGTCTCGGTGAGGTCGGCTTCTTGGAGGTGGTGGCGGGTGCGGGCGAGCCTGAGGCCGCCGCGCACCACCCGCACCCGCCCGGCCGCGACGTCGGCCGCGACCTGCTCGCGGCGTGCCTGCAGCGCGGCCAGGCGGCGGGACTTGGCGAACCGCTCCTGCCGTGAGCGGTACCCGCCCGGAGCGCCTCGGCTTCCCTTCTCACCCAGCGGCAGGGACAGACGGTGGCCGATCACACCGATGGCGGCGTCCAGACCGTTCAGGTGCGCGGCCTGGGAGCGCCTCGACAAGGCCCACTGGTCGTGGGTGGCCTTGGTGATCGCCCCGGCCCACCGCGAGGAGCACTCGGCCGTCAGGTCTCGTTTATGCTCGGCCCACCGGCGGGAGGTGTGCTGGAGGCCATCAGCGCAGCGGGCGGCCAGGTCCCGGCCCGCCAGCGACCCCAGATGCAGGCCCACCCGCCGCAGCACGTCCTCGTCCTGTGGGGTGAGGCCTTTGAGGCGGGTGCGGATCGACACGCCCTGAGCCCGGGCGGCCACGAACGGAGCGGCGATCGACCGCAACCGCCTGCCCTGACCGGCCACCGCGCCCCTTCTCGCCTGCTCGAGGTCACCGGGTGTGACCGCAAGCGAACCTACTCCCAGCGCGGCGGGAACATCCGGGAAATGCGACAACACCGCCCTCCGCGGGCGGGCACCCGGCCCCCGAAGGGCATCGCCTCCGGCCATGGCCGCACCACATCCGCGGCCGGCCCGTCAGACCCCAGACCAGACCACACCCTGCGGACACTCATGAACACTCCACGGCACTCATGGACACTCAACCGGCAGCAGTTCCACACCCCCGACGGCAAGACCCTGCTCACGGCCGACTTCGACGGGACGACGACCGCCACGAGGATCTCCACCGGCGCCCGGCCGGCCACGATCGACCACGGCGCCAAGAGCGCCCCGGAGTACGTCACCATCACCCCCGACGGAAGGCAGGCCTGGGTGACGCTGGGCATCGGCGGAGTCGCGGTCATCTCCCTGTCCGACTATTCCTCCAAGGTCCTGCCGACCAGCGGCATGGGGCTGACGGTGACGTTCTCCAACGACGGCACGCAGGCCTACGTCAGCGAGGGCGGCCCGTTCCCCGGCAACGTGTCGCACCAGCCTCCGGCGTGAACACCCCGTTTCAGGACGCTCCAGAGAGGTCGGCAGGAATCGTGTGACGGCACGATCTAGTGGATCTCGATGGGGAGGACCTCCGGTCCTGGAGCGGCGCCCTCTGAGGACACTGACGCGGTTCCCACCCTGACGATCGAACCCTGGACCATGCTCTGCCCTAAGGGTGTATAAATCCAACCAGTATATTTCTTTAGCTATATACAGAGCCCCCGAGCAGTAGTCGAGGTCATCCATGAGATTGCAGGACAAGGTCGTCGTCATCACCGGTGCCGGATCCGGGCTGGGCCGCGAGTCGGCCCTGCTGTTCGCCGCCGAGGGCGCGCGCGTCGTCGTCACCGACCTGATCGCCGAGCGCGCCGAGAAGG
>JAFACJ010001138.1 GCA_023425615.1 Actinomycetes bacterium | reverse complement strand
TCTTCTCGGTGAGGACGGCGCCGCCCAGCAGCAGTCCCAGGTCCAGCCCGAAAATGGTCAGGATCGGAGTCAAAGAGGCGCGCAGTGCGTGCCTGGTGATGACCGTCTTCTCGGGAAGGCCCTTGGCGCGGGCCGTGCGGATGTAGTCCTCGTTCAACGTCTCCAGCATTCCCGCCCGCGTCAATCGCGCGTACAGCGCCGCGTACAGGAACGCCAGTGTGATCCACGGGAGGATCAGGTTGTAGGCCCAGTCGATCGGATTGTCCAGGAACGATTGGTAGGCGACGCCGTTCGGCCACAGTTTGAGCCCGTAGGCGAAGACGGCGAGGGAGACCAGGCCGGTGAAGTAGATGGGAAGTGACACGCCGGCCAGGGCGGTCATCATCGCGGCGCGGTCGAAGAGGCTGCCGCGCCGCAAGGCCGACAGCACCCCGATGCTCACGCCGATGACCAGCCACAGGACCGAGGCTCCGACCGCCAGCGAGATCGTCACCGGCGCCCGGTCGAGCAGGGTGGGGAGCACCGGCTCGGAGGTGCGGAAGGAGTAGCCGAGGCACGGCGCCGCGCAGTGCTTGACGCTCGGCCCGTTGCTGAAGTCCTGGCCCGCCACGATCCCCTTGAGGAACCTGCCGTACTGCACCACGATCGGGTCGTCCAGGCGCAGGCGCTCCTTGACGTCGGCGATCGCCTCCGGGGTCGGGGCCTTGCCGGCGTAGGCGGCGGCGAGCTGGTCGGTGGTCTGCCCGGCCATCCTGGGCAGCAGGAAGAAGATGCCGAAGGTGACCATGCTGACGATGAGGAGCATGGCGACGGCGCCGACGAGGCGCCGGATGATGAATGTGAACACGAGCGGCGGCACCCGGCCGCCGGGCCCCCGCACGGGGGGACCCGGCCGCCGTTATGCCTTCACCTGCCTTCTGCGAACGCGGTCTTCAGGGCCGACTACTTGACACCCATGTTCAGGTAGTCATACATACCGCCATAGCCCTGGGTGACGAGCACGTTCGTGACGTTCGGGGGCCGGTAGAGCAGCAGCTTGGCGTAGACCAGCGGCACGACGCCCGCGTCCTCCATCACCAGCTGGTCGACCTTGGTGTAGCGGGCGTTGCGGGACTCGGCGTTGGTGTCCTTGGCCGCCTCGTCGAAGAGCTTGTTGACCTCGGGAAGGTCGGTCTCCTGCAGGTTGGTGCCGCCGAAGGGCTTGATGGCCCGGCCGTCGACGATCTGCTGCAGGAAGCCGAAGCCCGACGGCCAGTCCGGGGCCCAGGCCATGAACAGGATGCCCACGCCGTTGTCGTGCACCCACTTGGGCGTGCCGGCGTACTTGTTGAAGTAGTCGCCCGCGGGGACCTGCACGATCTCGGTCTTGATGCCGGCCTTGGCCAGGCCCTGCTGGACCGCCTGCGCGGCAGCCACTTCCTTCGGCCGGTCGGACCGGGCCGAGATCTTGGTGGAGAAGCCGTTCGGCTGCCCGCAGGCGGCCAGCTCCTCCTTGGCCTTGGCCAGGTCGCCGTGCTGGTCGGCGCCGACGGGGTAGCGGTCTGCCTTCTGGTAGCCGGTGACGCCCGGCGGGATGAGCGTGGTGGCCACATCGCCGCCGGCGACGGGGCCGCCGTAACCGGTCTGCGCGGCGACCTTGTCGGTGGCGTAGGAGATGGCGCGGCGGCAGTGGACGTTGTCCAGCGGCTTGACGTTCTTGTTGAGCGCCAGGTAGCGCGCGAAGCTGGTGACGACGTTGTCCGCGTTGTCCTTGTGCTGCTGCAGGACCCTGGGCTGTGCGGCGCCCTGGACGCCGGTGCCGGCGATGTCCATGTCGAGCGCGCCCGACAGCAGCTTGTTGTCCAGGTCGTCGGCGTTCTGCTTCAGCGCGACCTCGATGGTGTCGGGCAGCGCCTTGCGGATCGGGTCGGTCGCCGGGTCCCAGTGCGGGTTGCGCGACAGCTTCATGATCTTGCCGCGCTCATAGGTGTCGACCTTGTAGGGGCCGGTGGAGACGATGCTCTTGACGTAGTCAACGCCCTTGTCCTTGGCCCTGGGCACCGGCTGCGTCTGCATCTGGACCAGGGAGTCGAACTCGGCGAACGGCTGCTTCAGGTGGAAGACGATGGTGTAGTCGTCCGGGGTCTCGATGGACTTCAGGCCCTCTTCGGACTTGTCCTCATAGGGACCCTTGTAGCCGCCGGGGTTGTCGACCAGGTACTGCTTGAAGTACTTGGGGCCGATCTGCAGTTCCTTGGTGAAGTTCGACCGCTCGACCGCGTACTTGACGTCCTTGGCCTTGACCTCGGTGCCGTCGTCGAACTTGACGCCCTTGCGGATCTTGTAGGTCCAGGTCAGGCCGTCGTCGGAGACGGTGCCCAGGGTCTCGGCCAGGTCGGGCACGAGTTCCAGGCTCGCGCTGCCCGGCTCCGGCTTGAAGGTCGTCAGCGCCCGCCCGTAGAGCCGTCCGAAGTTCTGGGAGAAGGCGTAATACGTATCGCCCAGGTCGGGCGAGTCCCAGTCGTCCGAGTCGGCGAAGCGCAGCGTCCCCCCCTTCTTGTCCGACGGGTTGACGATGCCGGTGTTCGCGGCGTTGTAGCCCGAGTCGCCGGCCGCCGATTCGGGGGAGTCGTCATCCGAACTGCAGGCGGCGAGGCCCACGCTCAGCATCAGGCCGATGGCGGCCAGCGCTGTCATTTTGAACTTGCCCATGTACCGGCGTACCTCTCTTCTATGGGGGATGGAGTGAACCCGGAGGGGGTTCACCGGGCCCGGGGATCGAGCGCGTCGCGCAGTCCGTCCCCGAGCAGGTTGAAGGCCAGGACCGTGACGAAGATCGCCAGGCCGGGGACGACCATGAAGAACGGCGTGTTCGGGTAGGTGGGCACCGCCAGGGTGAGCATCCCGCCCCAGGAGGGGGCGGGCGGGATGATGCCGACGCTCAGGAACGACAGCGCCGCCTCGAAGAGGATGTTCGTCGGGATCAGCAGCGTGGAGTACACGATGATCGGGGCGAGGAGGTTGGGCAGGACCTCGCGGAAGAAGATGTGGAAGTGGCCGGCGCCCAGGCTGCGGGCGGCGTCGACGAACTCCCGTTCGCGCAGCGAGAGGGTCTGGCCGCGCACGATGCGGCCGATGTAGGGCCAGTTGAAGAACCCGATCACGAAGATCAGCACCCCGACCCGCAGCCCGTTGCCCTCGATGCCCTTCACCTCGCCGGGCATCACCGCCACCAGCGCGATCGCGAACAGCAGCAGCGGGAAGGCGAGGAAGACGTCCATCGCCCGGCTGATCAGGGTGTCGATCCAGCCGCCGAAGTAGCCGGCGAACCCGCCGAGGACGACGCCGATCGCCACGGACAGGAGGGTGGAGGCCATCGCGACCAGCAGGGAGATGCGGGCGCCGACCAGGACGCGGGCGAGCAGGTCGCGGCCCGTGGTGGGGTCGAGGCCCAGCGGGTGGTCCCAGCTGATGCCCGAGTGCAGCCAGCCGCCCTTGGGCCGCTGGAAGGTGGCGTCGATGAGGTCCTGGTTGTACTTCAGCGGGTCGGGGGCGAACCAGGGCCCGACGATCGCGGCGATGACCAGCAGCAGCACGACGACACCGCCACCGAGCGCCACCTTGTCGCGTTTCAGGCGCAACCAGGCGATCTGCCATAGGGAACGGCCTTCTATGGACTTGCCGAGTCCCTTCAGCAGGTCCTCGGGGTGGGCTTCTGTCTCGCCCTTCGACACCTCGATCGGTGCGGCCACGCTCACGAACCTCCGCAACAGGCGCCATCGCCATAAAGCCGTCGTCAGCGAATCTGCTGGCGAGCGCCACCAGCGCACCAGACCCCGTGTCCGGATCGTGATCCCGTCGTTGCCCGATCAGTACCTCCCCCTGACAGAGAAGCGGACATAAGTCGCATATCGCAACTTATGTCCGCTTTATCATCACCGCTGAAAAACCGAGAGGACCGCCGCGGAGACCGGGGATCGGGGAACTTTCCATGACCGGTCTCACATGGGAGGACGTCATACGGCGCCCGCCGCCGGGCGCCGCAGATCATCCGCCCTCCGGAGGATCCTCAGGAGCCGGCGTGCTCCGGGAAGTGGCAGGCGACCTGCTGCCGCGGAGCCTTCTCCTCCAGCGGCGGCGTGACGGTCCGGCAGACCTCCTGCGCCTTCCAGCAGCGGGTGTGGAAGGGGCAGCCCGGCGGCGGGTTCAGCGGGCTCGGCACGTCCCCGCTCAGCCTGATGCGCTCACGCCCCTTGCG
>JAFACJ010001120.1 GCA_023425615.1 Actinomycetes bacterium | reverse complement strand
GGTGCACAGCACCGAGGTGTACCCGGACGCGGCCAGCGCCGTCTCGATCACCTGGGCGAACACCGGGAACACCGGGTTGGTCAGCTCCGGCACGATCAGCCCGATCAGCCCCGTCCGCTGCGGGCGCAGCCGGGCCGGCCGCTCGTATCCCAGGACGTCCAGCGCGGAGAGCACCGCCTGCCGTGTCGCGGTGGAGACGTTCGGCTTGCCGTTGAGCACGCGGCTCACGGTCGCCTCACTGACCCCAGCCTGCTCGGCGATGTCCGACAGCCGTGTCACCATGGGCCTCAACCTACCGGCCACGCGGGCCGCCTTCGGACTCGATCCACCAGACGGCTGCGTCGGAGGCCAGCCACACCACGTCGCCCTCGCGCCGGTACCCGCCGCTGGCCAGCACGATCTCCCCGGCGCACGGCAGGGCGACCTCCGCGCCGGTGAGGTTGACCTGGCAGTGGAAACCCGGCTCGCGGCGCAGGGACAGCGTGCCCTCGGGGGACTCCTCCCAGGTCAGCGAGCCGTCGCCGAGCGCCGGGTGCTCCCGCCGGAAGGCCAGGGCGGCGGTGTAGAGGTTCAGCGTGGAGGACGGGTCGGCTTGCTGGGCCGCCACGGTGAGGCCGTTCCACGCCGGCGGGATCGGCAGCCAGGTGCCCTCGCACTCGCCGAAGCCGAACGGGGGCGCCTCGCCCGACCACGGCAGCGGCACCCGGCAGCCGTCGCGGCCGGCGTCCGCGCCGCGCCCCAGCTGCGGGTCGGTGAGGAACTCCGGCGGGAGGTCGAGGACCTCGGGCAGGCCGAGCTCCTCGCCCTGGTACACGTACGCAGAGCCGGGCAGCGCCAGCATGAGCAGCGCCGCGGCGCGGGCGCGGCGCAGGCCGGTCTCCCCGTCCCCGTAGCGGGTGACGTGGCGGCGCACGTCGTGGTTGGACAGCACCCAGGTGGACGGCGCGTCCACGGGTTCGGCCGAGGCGAGGGACAGGTCGATGACGTCGCGGAGCGAGGCGGCGTCCCAGTCGGCGCCCAGGAAGAAGAAGTTGAACGCCTGGTGCAGCTCGTCGTGCCGCACGTAGCGGGCGAGCCGCTCGGGCGTCGGCGCCCACGCCTCGGCCACCCCGATCCGCTCCCCCGGGTAGGAGTCCAGCAGCCTGCGCCAGGAGCGGTGGATCTCGTGGACGCCGTCCTGGTCGAAGTAGGGGAGGGTCTCGGTGCCCAGCATCCGCGACTGCCCGGTGTAGCCGACGTCCGGCAGGCCGGCCGCCTTGATCATGCCGTGCGCGACGTCGATGCGGAACCCGTCGACGCCCAGGTCCAGCCAGAACCGCAGGATGTCCTCGAACTCCGCGCGCACCTCGTGGTGCTCCCAGTCGAGGTCGGGCTGCTCGGCGGCGAACAGGTGCAGGTACCACTGGCCGTCGGCGACACGGGTCCAGGCGGGGCCGCCGAAGACCGACTCCCAGTCGTTGGGCGGCAGCTCGCCGTGCTCGCCGCGGCCGTCGCGGAAGATGTAGCGTTCCCGCGCCGCGCCGCCCGCCAGCGCCTCCTGGAACCAGACGTGCCGGTCGGAGGTGTGGTGGGGCACGATGTCGACGATGATCCGCAGGCCGAGCCCGTGCGCGTCGTCGATGAGCGCGCGGGCGTCGTCGAGGTCGCCGAAGAGCGGGTCGACCTTCCGGTAGTCGGCGACGTCGTAGCCGAAGTCGGCCATGGGCGAGGCGTAGAACGGTGTCAGCCAGAGGGCGTCGACGCCCAGCTCCGCCAGGTAGGGCAGCTTGGCGCGGATACCGGGCAGGTCGCCGACGCCGTCTCCGTTGCCGTCCGCGAAGCTGCGCACGTACACCTGGTAGATCACCGCGTCGCGCCACCAGCGGGTGGCCTTGCCGACGTCCTGTGTCTGAGCGGTCATAAGGGGGTCCCCCGGGGGTGAGTGACGTATGACGGGCTACTTGACGCCGCCGGCCGTGAGGCCCGCGACGATGCGGCGCTGGAAGAGGAGCACCATCACCACCAGCGGGACGGTCACCACGACCGCCGCCGCCATCTGGGTGCCGAACGGCTGGTCGAAGCCGCTGACCCCGGTGAACTTGGCGATGGCGACGGTGGCGGTCTGCATCTCCTTCTTGTTGACCATGCTGAAGGCGATGATGAACTCGTTCCACGCCATGATGAACACGATGATGGCGGTCGTGAAGACGCCCGGAGCGGCCAACGGAATGATGACCTTCCGGAAAGCCTGGCCGCGGGAGCAGCCGTCGATCATGGCGGCCTGCTCCAGCTCGAAGGGGAGCTGGCGGAAGAAGACGGTGAGGTTCCAGACGGCCAGCGGCAGGGCGAAGCCGAGGCTCGGCACCACCATCGCCTGGTAGGTGTTGATCCAGTCGATCTCGATGAACAGCTTGAGCAGCGGCACCACCTGGGAGATGCCGGGGAACATGGAGGTGGCCACCACGACGCCGAGCACGGCGTTCTTGCCGCGGAAGTCGAGGCGGGCCAGCGTGTAGGCGGTGAACACGCCGATGAGGAGGGTCAGCAGGGTCGTGGCGCCGGCCACCAGCAGGCTGTTGGCCAGGGCGCGGCCGAACTCGTTGCCGGGCGCGAAGACGGCGCGCAGGTTCTCCGCCGACCAGGGCGAGGGCCACGGGGCGGAGTCGAACTGGTCGGAAGGGTGGCGGAAGGCCGAGACGACCATCCAGTAGAACGGCGCGAGGCAGAAGACCAGGACGCCGGCGACGCCCGCGTAGGGCAGTGCTCTTCTCATGCCTTCGCCTTCCCGGTCTTCCGCGGGGTGCGCGCCTCGCCGATGACGTCGGCGCCCATCACCTTGATGAACGTGTAGGCGAGCACCGCGATGTAGAGGAACAGCACGGTCGCGTAGGCGGTCGCCACGCCGTAGCGCAGGTTGCCGGCCTCCAGCCACGCCAGCATCGACAGGGTCTCCACGGAGCCCTTGTTGGCGCCGACGAGGACGAAGGGCAGGTCGAACATGCGCAGGGTGTCCAGCATCCGGAACAGGACGGCGACGACCAGCGCCGGCTTGATCAGCGGCAGGGTGATGAGCCGGAACTGCTGCCAGGCGCCCGCCCCGTCCACCCGCGCCGCCTCGTAGACGTCGCGGGGGATGACCTGGAGCCCGGCCAGCACCAGCAGGCCGATGAAGGGCGAGGTCTTCCACACCTCGGCGATGATGATCGCGAACTTGG
>JAFACJ010001111.1 GCA_023425615.1 Actinomycetes bacterium | reverse complement strand
GTCGCACGCTCCCAGGCCATTTCAAAGGATCCTACGACTTGCATGATCCGGCGCGGGTCGCTGACGAACTCATACTCCTTCAGGCTCCGGCCGTCTCCGGCGTTGTGGTGGAAGCGCACCAGGCGATTGTCGAACATCCACAGGTCAGCGCCGGGAAGCAGCAGGTCATATGCCCGCTTGCGCGGCAACCAGCGGACGTCCTCCCCTGCTTCAATGTTCTGGGGCGTGAGGGCGTACTCCCATTCGATGTAGCGGGTGGCGGGCTGGGAGTAGATGCGGAGCCGGCGCATGGTCACGCCGCGCCCGACGGCTTCGGCCACGGTGGAGAGCCATGCCGACCGGTCGTAGGTGCCGGGCCCGCCCGAGCAGAAGTCCTGGTAAGCCGGATCGCTCTCGTCGTAGACGTCTCGCATCTCCAGGTGGGCAGCCGAGCGCTTCGTGTTCGCGAGCAGCTCCTTGAAGGTCGGCACCCCAGGGCCCTGCAGGTCCATCGCGTACGAACCGGCGATGGCCTCGCTGATGATCGGGCGCATCCGGGCGGGGTGCCAGATGATCGCCTCGTCGTCACCGCGAGGCGCGTGCTCGGCGAACCACTTCAGGATCTCAGGGTCGGTCACGATCCGCCCCTGGAAGAACACGTCACCGGTGATCGGGTCCACCGCGACGGCGGGGCACTCCTCATCCGGAGTGGCGGGGTCGATTCCAACGAAGTCCATCGTGCTGCGCCTCCGAGTCAGCGGGTCGCCGGACGCGATCGACTCTCGCCGCAGCGCTCCGCGCCGTCAAGGTTTCCGGACGGATAGTTGCTGCCAAACGCTGCCAAACTCGTGGCCGCCCTGCGGGGCTGGCTTCTAGCGTCGAGCCCATGAGCATCGACGCACTCGCACAGGAAGGGCAGCGCGTACAGGAGACCCCACCTCAGCCCTCCCCACTGTCCAGCCTGCATGAGACCTACTTCGAACTGCTTCGCATCGAGATCGTGAAGCACCTCCGCATGGGCGCTGGCGTCGTCCCGCGAGGGGACCGGAGGGTCCTCTCCGTGCTTCACGGTGAGACCGGGCAGCTCGTCGACATCGGCATCGTGGTCGAGGGCGGCGCCCACTGGTACACGTGGGAGGTGGAGAGCGGGGATGGCCGCACGATCGGTATCCCCGCCGAATCCGCCGCCGTCGCGGCCTCCATCGTGCGGGTGCTGTCCGAGGGGGGACGGCTCGGTGGAGTCGGCTGACCGGATCGCCGGCGGGATCGCCGTCACCATGGCGGCCGTCGTCGGTGCGGTCGGCCTGGCTCTCTACTACGCGCTGAGGCGTTCGCGACCCACCCGCCACCTTCCTCCGTCTCCGGCCGCCTAGGTTCCTCTCGGAGTGAGAGGTCTGCTCCGCTCCGGGAGGTATTGCCGCGGTCTCCAGTGATCCCTTCCCGCAACCGATGGTCGGACGCGCGGGGGCCAGAAGGGATGGGCTGGAGGCCGCGGCCCCGCAGGACGACGACCGCCGCGGTCGTCGGTACGACCCAGCGCACGCACCTGGCGTGCGGGGAAGGCTTCTGAGGAGGAGCCATGGAGGACCTGTACGGGATCGACCTCAGCAAGGCCGAGTGGACCACGCCGTGCGGCGGCAACGTCGGCGACGACTCGCCTGAGAGCTGCATGGAGTTCACCCGCTTCCCCGGCGGCATCGCCATCCGGGACTCCAAGCAGCCCGGCGTCGCCCCGATGCGCTTCACCGACGCCGAGCTGACCGCGTTCCTCGGCGCGGTCTGACCCCATCCGTTCTCGACCTCTGGCAGGCTCAGCAGCATGATGAAGACCGCTTGGCATGAGCTGCCTCGCGAGGTCCAGGACACCGTTAACCGGGAGCTGGGTGGCGTAGCGGACATCGAAATGATCTCGGAGGGTCTGAGTTCCGACCTCACCTTCGCCGCAGAGACCGGGTCCGGCAGGTTGTTCGTCAAGGGTGCGCGGCTCGATGACGACCTCAAGACCAGGCAACTGCGGCGGGAGATCTCGATCAACCCCTACGTCACCCATCTCTCTCCGAAGATCCGGCTCCACGTCGAAGAAGCCGGCTGGCTGATCATCGGCTTCGACCACATCGAGGGGCGACGAGCCGACTACTCGCCCCTCTCACCGGACATTGCTCTCGTGCTCGATCTCCTGGACCGGCTCAGCGAGACCCCCTGCCCGGAGATCCCCCTCCGCGAGGGAGGCCGGCTTCGCGCGAACCACGTCCGTCCAGAGGACGTACACCGGTTCAGTGGCGACACCCTGGTGCACTCCGACCTCAACCCCGGCAACGTCTGGATCACCGGAGACGGGCACGCCTACTTGCTCGACTGGGCACGGTACATGCGCGGTGCTCCGTGGTCGGATGCGACGGCATTCGCGATGTGCCTCATGACCTGCGGGCATACTCCCTACGACGCCGAGCGCATTCTGTCGGCGCTCTCGGTTTGGAAGACCCTGGGCCCCGGCGACCTCGACGCGGTCGCGTACTACCAGAGCACCGTGCGATCGACATGGAAACCGCGACTCGACCCCTGGACCAATGCCTCGGTCGCCGCCGCACGACGCTGGCACGACTACCGCACGGCTCTGGAACCGGAAGCGGGCCACCGCTGAAACAGAGGTGCCCCCGCCGTGGGGGGAGCGGCGGGGGCTTATTCGTGCGGTTCAGGGCTACCGGACCGGGAGGCCGGTGACGGCGCGGCCGATGACGAGGCGCTGGATCTCCGAGGTGCCCTCGAAGATGGTGAAGATCTTGCTGTCGCGGTGCATGCGCTCGACGGGGTAGTCGCGGGTGTAGCCGTTGCCGCCGAGGATCTGGATGGCCTCCTCGGTGACGCGGACGGCGGTCTCGGAGGCGTGGAGCTTGGCCATGGAGCCTTCGGCGTTGTCGAAGGGCTTGCCCTGGCGGGCCATCCAGGAGGCGCGCCAGATGAGGAGGCGGCTGGCGTCGATGCGGAGCTTCATGTCGGCGAGCTTGAAGGCGATGGCCTGGAAGTTGCCGATCTTCTGGCCGAACTGCTCGCGTTCGCGGGAGTAGTCGAGGGCGTAGTCGTAGGCGGCGCGTGCCACGCCCAGGGCCATGGCGCCCACGGTGGGGCGGGTGGTCTCGAAGGTCTTCATCGCGGCCTGGCCTGCCGCGCTCTTGCCCTCGCGGACGCGGGCGATGCGGGCGTCGAACTTCTCCTTGCCGCCGACGAGGAGGCGGCCGGGGATGCGGACGTCGTCGAGCACGACCTCGGCGGTGTGCGAGGCGCGGATGCCGTGCTTCTTGAACTTCTGGCCCTGGGTGAAGCCGGGGGTGTTCGGGGGGATGATGAACGACGCCTGGCCGCGGGATCCGAGTTCGGGGTGGACGGACGCGACGACGATGTGGACGTTGGCGATGCCGCCGTTGGTGGCCCAGGTCTTGGTGCCGTTCAGGACCCACTCGTCCTTGGCCTCGTCGTAGACGGCGCGGCAGCGGATGGAGCCGACGTCGGAGCCGGCGCCGGGCTCGGAGGCGCAGAAGGCGCCGAGCTTCACATCGTCGGGGGTGCCGAACATCTGCGGCGCCCACTCGGCGATCTGCTCGGGGGTGCCGGTGGTGGCCAGGGAGGCGGCGGCGAGGCCGGTGCCGGTGATGGCGAGCGCGATGCCGGCGTCGCCCCAGTACAGTTCCTCGAAGGTGACCGGGATGCCGAGGCCGCTGTCCTCGAAGCTCTGGGTGGCGAAGAAGTCAAGCGAGTACAGGCCGATCTTGGCGGCCTCCTGGATGATCGGCCAGGGGGTCTCCTCGCGCTCGTCCCACTCCTCGGCCGCGGGCCGGATGACGTCGCGGGCGAACTCGTGGCACCAGGCCTGGGCGTCCCGGACATCCTCGGTGAGCTCCAGGGAGAAGCTCTGCGCTGCGTCGGACATGTCGTGCGACCCCTTACGGAAATTTCATCCAATAACGTGTTACCCACGGTAGCACTCTGAGGTTACCCAGGAGTAGCCCAACCATGAGTGATCCAGAATCCGTGTGGAGTATCACAGTTTGATGTGGAAAAAGGTCTAGCCCGAGCGCTGAAACCGGAGGTCGCGGCACTCACTTACCGCACAATTCCCGTGCCACCGCCAGACCGTCCAGCCTGGTCCTGACGAAGGGCGGCGGCTCGGACGGGGCACGTTCCAACGGCACCCGCTCGATCACGGTGTCACCGCTCTCGGCCTCCAGGACCGGCGCGTAGCCGGCGCCCCGCAGCGCCTCCAGCGTCTGGGCCACGGGACGCGCGCTGATCAGCACGGTCGGCGCGATGAGCCGCAGCCCGAGGTCGCGCAGCGCGGTGTGCGCGGCGATCTCCTTCAGCAGCGCCTCGTCCGGCGCGCGCAGGCAGCAGCCCGAGCGCACCACCCGGACGCTGCCGTGCCTGCGGGCCAGGTCGGTGACCAGATAGGTGAGCGGCTGCGGCAGCGCGCCGGAGGAGAAGCCGGCGAGCCGTTCCAGCAGCTCCCGCGCGCCGGCCCCGGCGTCCAGCGCCCGCCGGACGGTCTGCGGGGTGATCCGCCACACCACCGCGTGCCCCTGCGACTCCCGCTCGGCCACCGAGCCCAGCAGCCGCGCCAGCTCCGGCGCGGGCACCCCCGGCACGACCACGGTGAGGT
>JAFACJ010001082.1 GCA_023425615.1 Actinomycetes bacterium | reverse complement strand
CGCCGCCACCCGCGCGGGCGGCGGCGCGCTGTCGCTGTTCGTCTTCGACGTCCTGCACCTGGGCGGGCACGACCTCCTGGACGAGCCCGGCGCAGCGCGGTACGAGGCGCTCGCCCGCGCCGTACCCGAGCCGCTGCGCATGCCCAGGATCGTCACCTCCGCCCCTGAGCGGGCCGCGGAGTTCCTCGCCGACGCGCTGGACCACGGCCACGAGGGCGTCCTCCTGAAGGCGCTCGACGCCCCCTACACCGCGGGGCGCAGGGGCTCCGGCTGGATCAAGGTCAAGCCGCGGCACACCCTGGACCTGGTGGTGCTGGCCGTCGAGCGCGGCAGCGGGCGGCGCCGCGGCCGGCTGTCCAACCTCCACCTGGGCGCCCGCGACCCGCGCACCGGCGGGTTCGTCATGCTCGGCAAGACGTTCAAGGGCATGACCGACGCGATGCTGGAGTGGCAGACCGAGCGCTTCACCGAGCTGAAGACCGCCGACGACGGCTGGACGGTCACCGTCCGGCCCGTCCAGGTGGTGGAGATCGCCTTCGACGGGCTGCAGCGCAGCACCCGCTACCCGGGCGGGCTGGCCCTGCGGTTCGCCCGTGTCCTGCGCTACCGCTCCGACAAGACCGCCGAGGAGGCCGACACCATCGACACCGTGCGGGCCCTGGCCGGATCCGGCCACTGAGCCGCCTCCGCCCGGCGGGCGCGGCTCAGCCGCTCAGGCGGATCGGGTTGACCAGGTCGGCGTAGGCGATGAGCAGCCCCATGGCCAGCAGCAGCGCACCCACCACATAGGTGAAGGGCAGCGCCTTGGCCACGTCGACCGGGCCGGGGGCGGGGCGTCCGGCCAGCCGGGCGAAGGCGCGCTTGACGCCCTCCCAGAGCGCTCCGGCGATGTTGCCGCCGTCCAGCGGCAGCAGCGGGATCAGGTTGAAGGCCGCGAGCCCGAAGTTCAGCGAGCCCAGCACCAGCAGGAACAGCACGAGCTTGTCGACGGCCGCGGCGTGGGCGGCCAGCACCTCCCCGCCGATCCGGCTGGCGCCCACGACCCCGACGGGGCTGTCTGACGCCCGCTTCGCGCCGTTGAAGGAGGCGTCCCAGACCCCCGCCATCTTCCCCGGCAGGGTCGCGAAGGCGGCGAGGGTGCGCGTCGTCATCTCACCCATCAAAGACAGCACCGCCAGCGGGCTCTGCCGTACGTACTCGCGGACCGGCGTGATGCCGAGGAAGCCCGCGGTGACCGCGGGGGAGCCTCCGCCGTTCAGGGAGGGCAGCCGGGTGGCGATCAGCGTGGGGGTGAGCACGAGGTCGCGCCCGTCGCGCCGCACGCCCAGCCGCACCTGCCGCCCCGCCGAGTCGCGTACCAGCCGCTGGAAGCCCTCGTACGAGCTGACCGGCGCCCCGTCGAACGACACGATCCTGTCGCCCGGCCGCAGCCCGGCCCGCGCGGCGGGGGTCGGCGGGTCCCCGGCCCGGCACTCCCTGACCGGCTGCGCCGCCGGGACGACGCACGCGGCGACCGTCCCGACCGTCATCGTCGGCTCCTTGATCCCGAAGCCCATGAGCGCGGTGCCCAGCAGCACCAGCGCCAGGAGGAAGTTCATCAGCGGCCCTGCGAAGGAGATCAGCGCCTTCTGCCACCACTTCTTGCCGTAGAAGACGCGGTGCTCATCGCCGGGCCCCACCTCCTCCAGCGCCTCCTTGCGCGCCGAGTCGACGAGCTGGGTGAACCGGCCACGTTCGGACGGCCGGCCCGAGGAGCGGCGCGGCCCGCCCTCGGGATCGCCGGTGCGCGGCGGGAGCATCCCGATCATCCGCACGTAGCCGCCGAACGGGATCCACTTGAACCCGTACTCCGTCTCCCCGCGCCGCCAGGACTTCAGCGTCGGCCCGAATCCCACCATGTACTGCGGGCAGCGCACCCCGAACCGCTTGGCCAGGATCAGATGCCCCAGTTCGTGGAGGGCGATCGAGACCATGAGCAGCAGAAAGAACAGCACCACGCCCAGCGCGAGCACGCCGTCCCCTCTCGGCAGTGAACGGGCAGGATGGCCACGGCCCTACCCCTCCGGTAACGCCGCAAGCGGGGGTTTCGCCGATCTTGCCGGTTCCGGGACCGGTGTTTGGCGTTCCTCAGCCCGCCAGCAGACCCCGCAGCTCCGCGAGGTGGGGGGCGATGTCCAGACCCTGCGCGGCCAGCCAGTCGTCGGACAGATAGGTGTGGGCGTACCGCTCGCCGCCGTCGCAGATCAGGGTGACGACGCTGCCCCGCTCGCCGCGGTCCCGCATCTCCCCGATGATCTGCAGCGCGCCCCACACGTTGGTGCCGGTGGAGCCGCCGACGCTGCGTCCCGTCACCTCCGCCGTCCAGCGCATGCACGCGATCGAGGCGGCGTCGGGCACCCGGTACATGCGGTCGATGACCGACGGCAGGAACGACGGCTCCACGCGGGGGCGTCCGATGCCCTCGATCCGCGACCCGGGCGCCGTCAGCGTGGCGTCTCCGTCCACCCAGGAGTCGTAGAAGGCCGAGCCCTCGGGGTCGACGACCGCCAGGCGCGTCTGGTGCCTGCGGTAGCGGACGTAGCGCCCGATGGTCGCGGCGGTGCCGCCGGTGCCCGCGCTGACCACGATCCACGCCGGCTCGGGGTGGCGCTCCAGTGCGAGCTGGTCGAAGATCGAGGCGGCGATGTTGTTGTTGGCGCGCCAGTCGGTGGCGCGCTCGGCGTAGGTGAACTGGTCGAGGTAGTGGCCGCCGGTGCTCTCGGCCAGCCGCGCGGCCTCGGTGTAGATCGTCGCCGGGTCGTCGACGAAGTGGCAGCCGCCGCCCTGGAACTCGATCAGCGCGATCTTCTCGGGGCTGGTGGTCCTCGGCATGACCGCGATGAAGGGCAGGCCGAGCAGCCGGGCGAAGTACGCCTCGCTCACCGCGGTGGAGCCGCTGGAGGCCTCGATGACCGTGGTGTCCGAAGTGATCCAGCCGCTGGAGAGCGCATAGAGGAACAGGGAGCGGGCAAGCCGGTGTTTGAGCGAGCCCGTCGGGTGGACGGACTCGTCC
>JAFACJ010001071.1 GCA_023425615.1 Actinomycetes bacterium | reverse complement strand
GCCTGACCGTGATCTTCGTGGCGATGCCCAGGGTGCCCTCGGCGCCGATGAACGCGCCGAGCAGGTCATACCCGGGACCGCCGCCCAGCGTGGTGATCTCGCCGTCGGGGGTGACGATCTCGCAGGCCAGCACGTGGTTGGCGGTGAACCCGTACTTCAGGCAGTGCGCGCCGCCGGAGTTCTCCGCGACGTTCCCGCCGATGGAGCAGATCTGCTGGCTGGACGGGTCGGGCGCGTAGTAGTAGCCGTACGGGCGCACCGCACGGCTGACGTCGAGGTTGATGACGCCCGGCTCCACCACGGCCCGCTGGTCGTCCAGGTCGATCTCCAGGATGCGGCGCATCCGCGACGTGACGATCAGGACGCCGTCGGTGCGGGGCAGCGCCCCGCCCGACAGGCCGGTGCCGCTGCCGCGCGCGACGTACGGGACGCCCGCGTCCACGCAGGCGCGCACGACGGCGGCGACCTCCTCGGCCGACTCGGGCAGCACCACCAGGCCGGGCACGGCCCGGTGGTACGTCAGCCCGTCGCACTCGTAGGTGCGCAGCCGCACGGGATCGTCGATGACGGAGCCGGGCCCCAGCCGTTCACGGAACACCTCGGCCAGACTCCGCAGCATCGGCTCCTCCTTCATGGGCTGTCGCGGTGCCTCACGGGAAGCGGACGTAGGCCGGGGTGGTGAGGAACTCGCTGTACTCGTCGGCCAGGGTGACCTCCTTGAAGAGGGCGACGGCCTCGTTGTACCGGTCGGAATTGTAGGCCTCGCCCAGCTCCTCCTGGATCTTGGCCAGCTCCTCGTCCAGCAGCGTGCCGACCAGCTCCTTGGTGATGAGCGTGCCGTCGGGCAGCTTGACGCCGTTGTAGATCCACTGCCAGACCTGCGAGCGGGAGATCTCGGCGGTCGCCGCGTCCTCCATGAGGTTGTGGATCGCCACCGCGCCCGAGCCGTTCAGCCACGCGGCGAGGTAGCGCAGCGCCACGTCGATGTTGTTGCGCAGACCCGCCTCGGTGATCTCACCCGGGGTCTTGTCGACGGACAGCAGGTCGGAGGCCGAGACCCTGACCTCCTCGCGCAGCCGGTCGCGCTGGTTGGGCTTGTCGCCGAGGACGCCGTCGAACACCTCGCGGCAGACCGGGACCAGGTCGGGGTGGGCGACCCAGGAGCCGTCGAAGCCGTCGCCCGCCTCGCGGGTCTTGTCGGCGCGGACCTTCTCGAACGCCACGCGGTTCACCTCCTCGTCCTTGCGGGACGGGATGAACGCGGCCATGCCGCCGATGGCGTGGGCGCCGCGCTTGTGGCAGGTGCGCACCAGCAGCTCGGTGTAGGCGCGCATGAACGGCGCGGTCATGGTGATGGCGTTGCGCTCGGGCAGGACGAACTGGGAGCCGCGGGAGCGGAACTTCTTGATGACGGAGAACAGGTAGTCCCAGCGGCCCGCGTTCAGGCCCGCGGAGTGGTCGCGCAGCTCGTAGAGGATCTCCTCCATCTCGAACGCGGCGGGGATGGTCTCGATCAGGACGGTGGCGCGGATGGTGCCGCGCGGGATCTCCAGGGTGTCCTGGGCGAAGTTGAAGACGTCGTTCCAGAGGCGCGCCTCCAGGTGCGACTCCATCTTCGGCAGGTAGAAGTACGGGCCCTTGCCCTTGGCGAGCTGGCGGCGTGCGCTGTGGAAGAAGTACATGCCGAAGTCGAACAGCGACCCCGACATCACCTTGCCGTCGACGGTGACGTGCTTCTCCTCCATGTGCCAGCCGCGGGGGCGGACGACGACGGTGGCCAGCTCCTCGTCGGGCTTGAGGGAGTAGCTCTTGCCCGACTTCTCGTCGGTGAAGTCGATCGTGCGGTCGAGGGCGTCGCGCAGGCTGAGCTGGCCCTCGATCATGTTGTTCCACAGCGGGGTGTTGGCGTCCTCGAAGTCGGCGAGCCACACCTTGGCCCCGGAGTTCAGGGCGTTGATCGTCATCTTGCGGTCGGTGGGGCCGGTGATCTCCACCCGGCGGTCCTCCAGGCCCGGCGCCGGCTCGGCGACCCGCCAGGTGTCGTCGGCGCGGATCCCGGCGGTGTCGGGCAGGAAGTCCAGGGTGCCGCCCCGGTTCAGCGCCTCCTGGCGCTCGGCGCGCCGGGCCAGCAGCTCCAGGCGGCGCTCGCCGAACTCGCGCTGCAGCGCGCCGACGAACTGCAGGGCGTCGGGGGTGAGGATCTCATCGAAGCGCTCGTTGGTGGGTCCGGTGACCTCGACTCCCATGATCGTGACCTTTCTCTATCGAACGTCTGCTGACTTGTCTTGGCTTCAGGTGATTTCGCTAGACGAAAACATACTTCTGAGTAATGAAAGCCTAGCCCGTCTCGGAGGGGGCGTCCAAAGCGGGGGTGGGGAAATCGAGGTGAACTCCGTCGTACCCGCATGGCAGGCTGGACCTGGAAGAACCGGCCGCCCGGCGGTGTTGGTACAGCCAGGAGGAACATGACCGATTTCAACGTCCATTCGCTCGACGACCGCGAGACCACCGGCGAGTTCGACCTCGCCGACCGGCACGCCCTGCGGCGGGTCGGCGGGCTGTCCACCGAGCTGCGCGACGTCACCGAGGTCGAGTACCGGGCACTGCGGCTGGAACGCGTCGTCCTGGTGGGGGTGTGGACCGAGGGCACGCTGGAGCAGGCCGAGAACTCGCTGCGCGAGCTGGCCCTGCTGGCCGAGACCGCGGGCTCCGAGGTGCTCGAGGGGCTGATCCAGCGGCGCGCCAAACCCGACCCGGCCACCTACATCGGCTCCGGCAAGGCCGAGGAGCTGGCCGACGTGGTGCTGGCCACCGGCGGCGACACCGTGATCGCCGACGGCGAGCTCACACCCTCGCAGCTGCGCACCCTGGAAGAGGTGTGCCAGGTCAAGGTCATCGACCGCACCGCGCTGATCCTCGACATCTTCGCCCAGCACGCCAAGTCCCGCGAGGGCAAGGCGCAGGTCGAACTCGCCCAGCTGGAGTACCTGCTGCCCCGCCTGCGCGGCTGGGGCGGCAACCTCTCCCGGCAGGTCGGCGGCCGTGCCGCCGGCGGCGTGGGCATCGGTGGCCGCGGCCCCGGTGAGACCAAGATCGAGCTGGACCGGCGGCGCATCCGCACCCGGATGGCCAAGCTGCG
>JAFACJ010000895.1 GCA_023425615.1 Actinomycetes bacterium | reverse complement strand
AGTTCAGGGTGAGTGGCGTGGTGGTGGTGATATGGGTGAGCTTGGCGGGGTTGCGGATGAAGTAGATGCCGGTGACGAGGCCGCCCTGGACCTGGATCGTCATGACGCTGTCGATCTCGCCGTCGACGCGCAGGAGAAGTGCCGGATCGCCGTTGACGGTGGTGGGCTCGCTGGTGAGCGTGCCTTCTTTGGCGCCGAGGCTGGCGAGGAGGAGGCGGACCACCTTCGCCAGGCCCGTGACGGGTCGTAGCGCGGCGCTCCTGACGCCGCCGCCGTCGCTGATCAGGACGACGTCGGGGGCGAGCACGTCGAGCACGCCCTGCAGGTCGCCGGTCTCCACGGCGTGCTGGAACGACGCGAGGGCGGCCTGGGCCTGGCGCGGGGAGACCACTTCGCGAGGGCGACGGGCGTCGACGTGCTTGCGGGAGCGGTGGGCGATCTGGCGGACCGCGGCGGGGGTCTTGCCGACCGCCTCGGCGATCTCGTCGTAGCCGACGTCGAAGACCTCGTGCAGGACGAACACGGCCCGTTCGGTGGGCGAGAGGGTCTCCAGGACGAGCATCACGGCCATGGACAGGCTCTCGGCGAGCTCGGCGTGCTCGGCGACGTCCGGCGCGGTGAGCAGCGGCTCGGGCAGCCAGGGGCCGACGTAGGTCTCCTTGCGGCGCCGCAGGGCCCGCAGCCGGTCGAGCGCCCGCCGGGTCGTGACGCGCACGAGGAACGCGCGCTGGTCGCGGACTTGTGCCAGATCGACCTCGGCCCAGCGCAGCCAGGTCTCCTGCAGGACGTCCTCGGCGTCGGCCGCCGAGCCGAGGATCTCGTAGGCGACGGTGAACAGCAGGTTGCGGTGGGCGACGAAGGCGTCGGTCACCGGGTCCGCGGCGTGGTCTTGCATCCTCGAATCCTTCCATGCAGGCCCGTCCAAGAGGGGTCCGGGCAGGGGGGAGCGGGCGGCGCCCGGGCCGCCCGCTGCAGGGGCTAGGACACGTGCGCGGGCCGGCTCGTGCGCGCGGCCTGGACGCGCTGCCGGCGGGCGTCGTCCTTGGCCTTCAGGACGCGTGCGCCGGGCTTGCGCGCCTCGTCGCAGAGCTGCTTGACGGTGTGGGAGACGACGAACTCCTTCAGGCGCGCGCCCAGGCGGCCACCGACGTAGAACCGGATGGCGGTGTCGTCCTTGCGCGCGAACTGGAAGATGCCGGCGCCGCGCCCGAGGCTGACGCACAGCCCGGCGAAGGCGACGCTGACGGCTTCGGGCCGCCCGCCCTCGATCCGGCGGAGCACGGCGTCGGCGGCGTGCGGGCCGAGCTGGACGGCGGACTGGCAGCCCATCCGGTAAGCGAGGCCCGAGGGTGAGGCCGCGTCCCCGGCGGCGACGATGCGGTCGTCGTCGACGCTGGTCAGGGTCTCGTCGGTGAGGAGGCGGCCCACCTCGTCGGTGCTGAGGCCACTGCGGGCGGCCAGGTCGAAAACGCCGAAGCCGGTGGCCCAGATGGTCAGGTGGCCGCGCACCTCCCGGCCATCGGCCAGGCGCACGCCGTCGGCCGTCACGGACGCCGCCTCGGTGCCGGGGCCTTCCAGGACGGTCACGCCGAGGGCCTCCAGCCGCTTGGCGACGAAGCGGCGGCCGTTCGGGTGGAGGTAGGGGCCGAGCCGCCCTCCGCAGACGAGGGTGACGGTACGGCCCGCCTCGGCGAGCTCGGCCGCGGTCTCGATGCCGGTGGCGCCACCGCCCACGACCGTCAGCGCCGCGGTGGCGGGCGCGGCGGCCACGGCCTGGCGCAGCCGCTCGGCCTCCTCCAAGGTCGCGATCGGATAGGCGAACCTGTCAGCGCCGGGCACCTCCGGCGCGCCGCTGCGGCTGCCCACCGCGTAGATCAGATGGTCGTACCCGACCTTGCCGCCGCCGGCCAGCGAGACGGTGCGCGCCTGCCGGTCGATCCCGGTCGCGGTGTCGACCACGAGCTTGACGCGTTCGCTCAGGACGTCCTTGTAGTCGACGACCGCGTCGTCGGACCCCGCCACCAGCTGGTGCAGGCGGATCCGCTCGACGAAGACCGGGCGCGGGTTGACGAGGGTCACGGCCACGTCGTCGCGGCGGGTCAGGCGGTTGGCCGCCAGGACCCCGGCGTATCCGCCGCCGATCACGATGACTTCCGTCCGGTCGCCGGTGTGCTCGGTCATGGTCTCTGCTCCGTTCGCTCGGGGTTTGCACACAAGGCGCCGGACGGAGAGAGTTTGTGACAGGACGTGGCTCAGATCACATCCGACGGTGGCGAGTATCAAGGCGAGACCTGGAAGGCGTTCTTTAGCCGGACCGACCCTGACCCCCGCCTCACCCCCGCCGCCAACGCCCTGCTCCGCGCGCCGCGACCTCGCCAGAAAACCCGACGGGATCCAGGAAGCCCGCTCGCTCTCCCGCACCCTCGCCACCATGAACATCTACGTTCGGGACCGAGCCTCCCGACAGCAATGGCGCACCCACCTCCAGATCTGAGCGCCGTCACACGCCCTCGGCCTGGCAGCCGCCCGCCAACCCCGGGGAAGAGGTATGAGTCGGCGATGACCACGACGAGCACTGCGGAGCGGCCTGCCTGGGAAGAGCTCCCGCCGACGCTGCGGCAGGCACTGGCCGAGGGCGTCGGCGATCCGGCCTCGTCGGGGACGTCGTCGGCGTCAGGCCGGGCTGTCTGTCCGGTCGGGACGGAAGATGTCCTCGATGGCGAGGCCGAAGACGTCGGCGATGGTGAACGCCAGGGGCAGGCTGGGGTCGTGCCGTTCGGTTTCGATGGCGTTGATGGCCTGCCGGGAGACGCGGCACCGGTCGGCCAGGTCGGCCTGGCTCCACCGGCGTGCTGCACGCAGTTCGCGTAGCCGGTTCTTCACGAATGCTCGCCCTTTCAGAGGGGGAAGCGGGTGCGCAGATCCGCGATCGTCAGCCAGAGTCCCATGCCGCCGAGGAGGATCAGCTGCGCGAGCTGGTGGAGCTGGATGATGCCCGCCGCATCGAGCAGGGTGGCCACTTGCAGTGCCACGAGGACGGCGGCGAACGCGATGGCCATGCTCTCCAGCTGGATCCTGCGCAGGTATTCGTCCGCGCGCCGGAACGCCCGCAGCAGCACCCAGGCCACCGCGAGGGTGAACGCGATGGTGGTCGCGATCCACCAGGCCTTCTGGGCGGCGCTCTGATCGGGGTCGCTGCCCAGGGCCAGTGCGATCACGCCCAAAGCGCTCACGGGTATGCCGTCGATGAGCACAGCGCGGCGGGCCGCCCGCGTCGCTTGATCTTTCCGTGCCTCGTCTGCCATGCAAGGAAGGTAAACAACCCCTTCCATAAAGTCAAGTAGTCTTGTCTTTATGGAAGGCATGCTTTACATCTTGGGTGATGAAGTGAGAGACGGCCCTTGAGCCGCCGAACTCCGACCGGCGGGCAGGGCACGTGGAGCGCCCGGTGCGACCCGACCCGGCTGCCATTCGTGATGGAACCGGCCCTGGCGGGGCCTGCCGCTTTTCCACCTCGGGCTCAAGGAGCGGATGGACTCCCCGCGGCGGTGGCGGTCGAGGATCGCGGCGCGTTTGTCGTCGTCGACGACGGGGCGGCAGCCGCCGACCTTGCCCTGGCGGCGGGCGGCCTCCAGCCCGTTGAGGGTCTTCTTGACGATGTCGCGGCGCCGGCCGGTACCGGCTGATCGAGGTGCTGGGCGAGGGCGGGGCAGGGGCTTCCTGGCGGGCGTTTGATGAGCAGGCGGGCCGGGAGGTGCTCCTTGAGCAGCTCAAGGACTTCCCGGCGCTGGATGGCGAAGACCGCGTGCGGATGGAGCGGGAGATGAGGGCGGCGGGGCCGCGGCCCATCCTGCCGGGCAGGCGGCCCCTGCCGCCTGCGTCGTCTGTCCGACGGCAGCGGCCACCGCATCGTCAAGGTCTTCCACGACGCGGCCTCCCTCGCTGAAGTTGGCCAGCCTCCGGTTCGGTGCCGTGGATGTCGGCCACCTTCAAGGGGATCGAACAGCTGGGGCCGGGTCGGCTGATGAGGTTCGAATGGCGCCGGACGACCCGGTCGCCTCCCCGCGGGGCGGTGTGCTGTTCAGGGCCGGTACAGGTCTTGGGCGAGGTGGGTCCCGGTGAGGTCCTGGGCGAGGGCCCAGAGCCGGGCGGTGGCGTCGGCGTCCTGGGCGCGGCGGGGTGGCCGGGCGGGGCCGGTGGGCCCGACCAGGTTGAACCGGCCGCTGGGCCCGTAGTAGCCGCCGTTGGCGGCGTCGGGGTCGGTGGCGGCGTACAGGAGGGGTTCGGCGCCGGTGTCGGGGCTTTGGCTGGGCAGGAAGGTCAGGCTGTTGAGGAACGAGCGCTTGGGCCGGTCGCGGCCGAGGCTCGGTCCGGCGCTCTGCAGGTTGGTGCGGGTGTAGCCGGGGTGGGCGGCGGTGCTGCGCAGGTTCCAGCGGTGCTGGTGGGCGAGGGCGGCGAGCCGGCGGGTCATCATGAGGTCGGCGAGTTTGGACTGGGCATAGGCGCGGTGGGCCGAGTACCGGCGTTCGAACTGCAGGTCGTCCCAGTGGATCCGGCCGTAGCTCGCGGTTCCGCTGGTCATGGTCGCCACCCGGGGCGCCTGCGCGGCGAGCAGCAGTGGGAGCAGCTGGACGGTCAGCGCGAACGGGCCGAGGAAGTTGCTGCCGAACTGGAGCTCGAAGCCGTCGGCGGTCGTCATCCGGGTCGGCGGGGCCATCACCCCGGCGTTATTGACCAGGACGTCGACCGGGGTGCCGTCGGCGAGGAGGCTGTCGGTGAACGTCCGCACCGAGGCGAGGTCGGCGAGGTCGACGCGGCGGACCTCCAGTCGTGCTTTGGGGTTCTGGGTGAGGATGTCGGCGCGGGCCTGCTCGCCCTTGGCGGGCGTCCGCACCGCCAAGACGACGTGGGCGCCGGCCGCGGCGAGGCGTGCGGCCGCTTCTTTGCCGGTGCCGCTGTTGGCGCCGGTGACGATGGCGAGGCGCCCGGTCTGGTCGGGGACCTGGTACATGTTCGCTGCTCCTTCGGAGGTCGGGGTTCGGTCGAATGCCGCGGGTGAGCGGGAGCGTGGCGGTGAGTTTCGACGTCTCGTGGACCGTCGCGCCGGGTGGGGCGTGGGTGAATCCGTTGGGAAGGCTCTGCGCAGGCGAGGCGGCCGCGGTACCGCACTTCACATCGTTAGCGACCGGTGGTCGCTTGCGCGCTCCCCAAGTTAGGCGACCATCGGTCGCTTGTCAAAGGACCGGCGGTCGCTAAACTGGGGGCATGACAGGTTTCCAGCGGGCCCGCAGCCACGAGCAGCAGGAGGAACGGCGAAGAACGATCCTGGACACCACCGCCGGGATGCTCACCCGGATGCCGGCCGCCAAGATCGGCTTGAACGAGCTCAGCCGGCAGGCGGGCATGGCCAAGTCCAACGTCCTGCGCTACTTCGAATCCCGCGAGGCCATCCTGCTGGAACTGCTGGACCGGGCCTGGAGCGAGTGGAACTCCGCACTGCCCGCCCTCCTGGACGCCGCCATCGATCCCGCCGACCCCGTCGCGCGGCGCGCAGAGGTGTACGCGCAGGTGTACGCGGCCTCCCTGGCCGACCGAAAAGTCCTGTGCGACCTGTTCAGCGCCCAAGCCGGCGTCCTGGAACACAACGTCTCACCCGACGTCGCCGCCCGCTACAAGAGGGCCGCCGCCGTCAACCTCACCGCGCTCATCGCCCTCACCCGCCACCACCTGCCCGAACTCGGCGACACCGCACAGCAGGCGTGCGCCCAGATCCTCATGGCCACCGGCGCCGTCTGGACCCACTCCCGCCCCTCACCCGCCATGGTCGAGGCCTACGCGAAAGACCCCGCCCTCGCCGCCCTCAGCATGGACTTCGCCCTCGCCCTCCAAGAGACCGTCGCCACCCTCATCGCCGGCACGCTCAGCCGCGCCGAACCTCGCGATCAGCCGATCGGTCCTTAGCGTTAATACCGGCCAGTACAACCCCGGGCCCGGACTCTGAGAGGACCCGCAGCGCCGCGGAGGCCGTAAGCCTTCTGCTGGACGCCGCTCTACGCGCTCCTGAACGACACCGTCGAGATCCACGCCGCCCGACGCCGTCACTGACCAGCGGTTACCTCAACTCGTGGCCTGTTTCTGCCGTATTCCGGTGGCACCCCTAGCCGAGCTGCTCAGGCATGGGCGGCAGTCGAAGAGGAGAAACTCGGCGAGTTCTACGCCCAGCGCACACTCCTCAAATGCGAGGTCCTGCCCGAACACGTCGCAGCTGCCTTCCTCCGCTGAACCACCACTCCCGATCCGGGCCTTTGGCATCCTGCCCCAGGTCCGGGTCACACGGTTCCAGCAGCCACAGGGAAAACCGCAGACCCTGGCTCAAGGAAACCCTCCAGCAGATCGCGCCTGAGAGAGCCTCACTTCGGCGATGGAACCGCCGGGCAGTGCCGTCATCAGGAGCTGGATGTCGAGCTTCGGATGTGGACGGCAGCGGCCAGCGGCTCCTGGCTCGGGGGAATGACGTTCCCGTCTTCGATGAGGATGGCTCGGGTGCTGTCGAGGGAGATGCCAGGGACGCCGTCGATGGTGGTGACGGCGGGCATCGCGTAGGGCTTCCTGGCTCTGGCGGCGGGCCTCGTCGCGTTCGCGCACCGTGGTCTCGGCGCGGTCGCGAACGTCGGCCAGGTCGCGGTGCGCGGTGTCCAGGTCGTGGCGGGCGGCGGCGAGATCGTCGGCCACCTGTCGGTGGGCCTGAGCGGCTTCGGCCAGGGCGGTACGGGCTTGGCGTTATAGCGCGTCCCCCCGTCCGACGACCCGGTCCCCCGCACCTTCGCGGTGCGGAGGGCCCAGCCGTTCACGGGTCAGACGGGGCGGCGGAGCAGGAGGCGGGCCGGGGGGAGGGTGAAGGCGAAGGCCAGGGCCGCGGTGGTGAGGAGGACGGTCAGGGCCTGGAGGGGCGGGGCGTAAGGGGTGGGGTCGCCGGTCATGGCGGCGCTGTAGGCGGACAGGACGGCGAAGGCGACGGCGGCGCCCAGGGCGGCCGAGACGGCGGTGAGCGTGAGGGCCTCCCAGCGGAGCATCCGGAGGATCTGGGGGCGGGTGGCTCCGGCGAGGCGCAGGAGCGAGAACTCGGCGGTGCGGTCGGTGGTGGTGAGGGTCAGCGCGGTCGCGGCGGCGATGGCGGCGAAGGCGATGACGAGCAGGAGGGCGACGTCGGAGGCTCCGGCGCCGGTGTCTCCTGGCGGGGCGGCGGCGCGGGCGTCGTCGACGTGCCGGACGAGGAGGTCGCGGGCGAAGACGATGTCGCCGAAGGCGAGGGTGCGGCTGTGGACGGCGGCGACGGTGAAGGCGGCGCGGGTTCCGTCGCCGAGGGTGAGCGCGAGGGTGTCTCCGACGTTCTTGTGCAGCGCGGAGCCGACCGAGACTGTGCGGTCGTCCAGCGCGGAGGCGTCGCCGTCCAGGACGCCGAGGTCGGCGCTGCCGGGCGCGATCCCGGTGACCTGGTGCTTGTCCAGGCCGACGCGCACGGCCGAGCGGACGACCTGCGGAGGCTCGCCGGACGCGGAGACGGCCGTCTCGTACTGCGCGGCGGCGGCGTGGTCGAGGGTCGTGCCGCTGAACAGGATGGTGGACGTGAGCGCGACCAGCAGCGTGAGCGGCGCGATGACTGAGGCGCGGCGCGCGGCCGTTGCGCGCAGTCC
>JAFACJ010000889.1 GCA_023425615.1 Actinomycetes bacterium | reverse complement strand
GCCCTGTACCGCGAGACGTCCTACGTGGGCTACCGCTTCCACGACACCTGGGACGTCGCCCCCCGCTTCCCCTTCGGCCACGGCCTGACCTACACCTCGTTCTCCCACGGCACACCGCGCGTCACCGGTCAGGGCACGGATCTTCGCCTCACGGTGCCGGTCACCAACACCGGTGAGCGCACGGGCACCGAGGTCGTGCAGCTCTACGTGCACGACGTGGAATCCGCCGTCCGCAGGCCCGCTCAGGAGCTCAAGGGATTCGCCCGGGTGAGGCTGGAGCCCGGCGAGACGCGCGACGTCGAACTCCGGCTGGACCGTCGTTCCTTCGCCGTCTACGACGTCTCCAGCCGCGCCTGGCTCGTGGAGGCGGGCGACTTCGAACTGCGCGTCGGAGCCTCCTCGCGCGACATCCGCCAGACGATCACCGTGCGTGTCGAGTCGGACGACATGGTCACACCCGTACCCGCCCCCGCAGGCCCCGTGGCTTCGGACGAGGAACTGGCCGCACTGCTGCAAGGCCCCGTCCCGTCCCCGCGCCCGCTCCTGCCCTACACCACCGACTCCACCATCGCCGACCTCAGGCAGACCTGGCTCGGCCGCGCCCTCCGCTCCCTGCTCCTCACCGCCGTCCGCAAGCAGCTCCCGGCCACCGAAGACCCGGCGACCGCGGCCATGATGCAGGAGGTCCTCGCACAGATGCCCCTCCGCGGCCTCGTCGCCGCCTCCAACGGCCGCCTGTCCCTCGACACCCTCGACCGCATCATCACCGTCCTGAACACCACCTCCCCAACCGCCCGCCGAGCCGCCTCCCGACGCTAGACGCGGTGGATGCCGGGTTCGAGGCCGCGGTAGTCCTTCAGGGTGATCGAGCCGGCCTTGCCTGCGGTCTTAGCTCCGGCTTTGGCGAGAGGGCCGGTGGTCATCAGCGTGAGCGACGCGCGCGTGGCCTGCTGAACGAGACGGTGCATCCCGACCTCCGGCGATCGAGACGCCGGGTCGTGGAAGGCCCAGGGCAAGATCTCCTCCGGCATGACGTCGCGCAGCGTTCGAGCAGGCGCGCGGCCGATCTGTCCCGGAGACCGTCGGTCTGCCGGGGGATGACGCCCTCTTTCCGTGGACGCCCGTCGCCGGAGTCGGAGTGCGCCGCCGGGCGTCACTCCTTGCGGGCGACGCCTCCGACGATGAGCGACTCGATGGGGCCGACCTCCGTCTCGTGGCGGGAGCGGGTGGCGATGCCGGGGAAGAGCGCGAGGTCGTCGGACGCGGGAAAATGGTGGAGGATTCCGCTCATCAAAACGCCCAGCGGCTCATCGAAGTCGAGGAGCCGCACGACGTCCGGATGCGCCAGGACCGCCTCGGTGTCGCGCAGGTCGGCGGTGACCACCGCCGTCCGGCCGTCCTCCGACAGCAGCGCGGCGGCGTGCGCCCGGACCGCCGGGTCATCGTCGACGTAGACGACCCGGACGTCCGGCGCTTCCCGTCCCGCCACCTGGTGGGTGTTGTCCCGCGTGGGCAGCCCCGAGCCGAGGTCGAGGAACTGCCGGATGCCCGCCTCACCCGCCAGGTACCGGACGGCCCGCCGCAGCAGCGCCCGATTCAGCACCGCGACCTTCCGCGACTCCGGCATCACCGTGCCGACCCGGTCGCTGATCTCCCGGTCCACGGGGTGGTTGTCGGTCCCGCCCAGCCCGTAGTCGTAGATCCGCGCCATGCTCGGCACCGCCGGATCCACGCCTTCCAGTGCTCTCTCCGCCATGCGGCCCCTCGTCTCCGGCTCATCCCGCCGACAGGCCCAAGGGGCCGTCCTCCTCGTCCCGGCGCCGCGTCCCGGGCGGGATCACGTCACGGACATCGGTCATGGGCCGGTCTCGATCGTTCACTATATTTACATATCGCCAGGCTCTCGACATTCCCCTACCAATCGGCGATACGCTCCACCGGATCGGCTGACGGTGGGAGACGCGATGCCTGATGACCTCGCAGGAGCGACGGCGGAGAAACTGGAGGAGCTGCGGCGGCGCAGGGCCCGTCTCGCCGAGCCGCAGGACCCCCGCGCGGTCGAGCGCCAGCGCGCGAAAGGGAAGCTGACGGCCCGCGAGCGGATCGAGGACCTGCTCGATCCCGGGTCCTTCCGTGAGCTCGACGCGCTGGCCCGGCACCGCAGCCCCGCCCTCGGCCTGAGCGAGGACCGCCCCTTCGGCGACGGCGTGATCACCGGTTACGGCACCATCGACGGCCGGCGGGTCTGCGTGTTCTCCCAGGACTTCACCGTCTTCGGAGGTTCACTGGGCGAGGTGTACGGCGAGAAGGTGGTCAAGGTGATGGATCTGGCCTTGCGCACCGGATGCCCCATCATCAGCATCAACGACTCCGGTGGCGCCCGTATCCAGGAAGGAGTGGTCTCCCTCGCCTACTACGCGGAACTGGTCAAGCGGCACGTTCGGGCGTCCGGGGTGATCCCGCAGATCTCCCTCATGGCCGGGCCCTGCGCCGGCGGCGCCGTGTACGCCCCGGCGATCACCGACTTCATCGTGATGGTCGACGGCACCTCGCACATGTTCGTCACCGGACCCGAGGTCCTCAAGACCGTCACCGGGCACGAGGTGGACCGCGAGGAACTCGGCGGCGCGCACAGCCACAGCACGGTCTCCGGCGTCGCCCACCATCTGGCGGCCGACGAGAAGGCGGCCTTCGAGTACGTCCGTCTGCTCCTGGGCTACCTGCCGTCGAACAACCTGGACGAGCCGCCCGTCTACGCCGCCACCGAGCCGCGCGAGTTCACCGAGGAGGACCTGGCCCTCGACTCGCTGATCCCCGACAGCCGCAACCGGCCCTACGACATGTTCAAGGTCGTCCACACCGTCCTGGACGAGGGAGAGCTGCTCGAGGTCCAGCCCCTCTTCGCGCCCAACATGATCTGCGGCTTCGGGCGGATCGACGGCCGCAGCGTGGGCGTGGTGGCCAACCAGCCCATGCACATGGCCGGCGCTCTCGACATCGACGCCAGCGAGAAGGCCGCCCGCTTCATCCGCACCTGCGACGCCTTCAACATCCCCATCCTCAGCATCGTGGACGTGCCGGGCTTCCTCCCGAGCCTCGAGCAGGAGCGCGGCGGCATCATCCGCCGCGGAGCCAAGCTGATCTACGCCTACGCCGAGGCCACCGTCCCGATGGTCACCGTCGTCACCCGCAAGGCCTACGGGGGCGGCTACGGGGTGATGGGCTCCAAGCACCTGGGCACCGACATCAACTTCGCCTGGCCGACCGCCGAGATCGCCGTCATGGGCGCCGAGAGCGCCGTCACCGTCCTGCACCACCGGACCGTGAAGGCCGCCGCGGACCCGGCGGCCGAACGCAGCCGCCTCCTGGCCGAGTACACCCGGGACTTCTGCAACCCCTACGTCTCCGCCGAACGCGGCTACGTCGACGAGGTGATCCTCCCCCACGAGACCCGCACGGCGGTCGCCGAAGCCTTCACCGCCCTGCAGAACAAGCGCCTGGACAACCTTCCCCGCAAACACGGCAACATCCCCCTCTGAGCCCGCCGAACACCCTCACCACTGACCGACACACGATCGGAAGCCGGGGTGCTTCCATGTCCTTGCGGGCATGGGCTTTCTCCCGCGTCCACGGCGTCGGCCCGGTGGTCAGCGGTTGAGGGCGCCGAGGTCCACGCGCATCTGGGCGCCGGTGATGTATTCGGCCTCGTCGGACGCGAGGAAGGCGACCATGTTGGCGATGTCCTCCGGCTCGACCAGTTCGTGGGGCAGTGCGGGTATGAAGATGGGGGCCAGGAGAGGGGCCTGGGTCAGGAGCTCCTGTACCGCGCCGTCCACCATGTCCGTCCTGACGCCGTGCGGGTGGACGGTGTTGACGCGGATGTCGTACTCGCCTAGTTCGTTGGCCAGGACCTTGGCCAGGCCGGTGACGCCGTGCTTGGCGGAGGCGTAGTGGGCGTGGAAAGGAAAGCCCTTCAGACCGGCCACCGAGCTGGTGATGATGATGGAGCCGCCCCGGCCCTGCTCGATGAGGGTCGGGACGGTCGCCTTGATGGTCTTCCACACGCCGGTGAGGTTGACGTCGATGACGTCCTGCCACTGCTCCTCGTCCAGCTCCCAGGTGAGGCCGTAGTTGACGATGCCGGCGTTGGCCACCACGATGTCCAGCCGTCCGAACTCCGCCATGCCTTCCCGGACCACCGCCTCCAGCTCGTCCAGGCGGCGTACGTCGGCCTTGCGGGCCAGGACGCGCCGGCCCTGCTTCCGCACGAGTTCGGCGGTCTCGTCCAGCTGGTCCTGCGTGGCCGGGGAGTATCCGACGTACCGGCTCGCGGGCTCCGCGACGTCGATCGCGATGATGTCCGCCCCCTCCGCGGCGAGCCGGACGGCCTCCGCGCGGCCCTGGCCCCGTGCGGCACCGGTGACGAAGGCGACCTTGTCCGTCAGACGTCCCATGTGAGTGCTCCTCGTCCTCTGGCCGGGCTCTTCCACGAGGCCACCCGCGCCCGGCGGCCATGGCCCCTCATTGCTAAATAAGCTTAATCATGTTACCTATTTACCATGTTCATGGATCGACTACCAGCCACGGTGAGGCACCGATGAAACTTCGCGTCGAGCCGGAGCTGGAGGAGCTCCGGGCCGCCGTCGACGGGCAGGCGGCCAAGACGGTGGCTCCGCTCGCCCGGCAGGTGGACCGCGACCAGCGGTTCTCCCACGAGCTGTGGCGCGCGGTGTGCGGCCTCGGGTTGACCCGGCTGCCCTTCGAGGAGCGGTACGGCGGAGACGGCGGCACCGTCCGCGCCTATGTCGTCGCGAGCCGGGAGGTGGCACGGCACTGCGCCGTCGCCGCACTCTATCCGGGCACCACCGTCCAGGTGGCGATGACCCTGCTCAAGCACGGCACGCCCGAACAGATCGAGCGGTTCGTCCCCGGTCTGGTGTCCGGTGACCTCATCGCGGCCTGGGCGTTCACCGAGCCCGCCACCGGCTCGGATCCCCGCCAGA
>JAFACJ010001061.1 GCA_023425615.1 Actinomycetes bacterium | reverse complement strand
GCAGGGCCGGGGGCTCGTCCTGATGGGCGGCCAAGTACTTCCACAGCTCCGATTCAGACACCCCTACCTCCGCTCTGCTCGTTGGGTACGGCTCCGGCTCGGTTCCCGTCACCGGGCCCGGACATGGTGTCCGTCCCGCTTCTGGGCTCGGCCTCGGCCTTCTGCGGGGTTCCGTGGCCGGTCTCGGGCTCCTGTCGATCGTCGGGTTCGGCCGCCTCCAGTTCTTCCAGCAACCGCACCATCCGCCTTTCCGCGTCCGTTGTGATCGCGGCCCTGGTGCCGGGCAGCAGCCCGTACGTCTCCAGGGCCTCTCGTATCGCCTGCAAGGCCAGGCCCACCGCCACCTGCTGTGGGATCACCGCGCTCACTCCTCTGCCGCAGCGGCCTCTGTAGTCCGCGATTCGCTGACGGCGCCCTGGCCGCCCCGCCCTGGGTCCGCGCTTCCCAGCGCGGGGCGGGTTCGGTGCCCCTTGGGTCGGGGGGGCGTGGGCCCGACCCAAGGGGGTTCTCAGCCGTCCTCGACGCGGGGGCCGACTCGGGAAGGGGCCTCAGCCGGTCTTTCTCCGCCGGTCCGGGGAACGCCGGGACGGGTCTTGGGCGGTCCCGCGCGGCAGGGGGCCGCCGGTTTCGTGGGAGTAGCCCCAGATCTCGGGCCATGCCTTGGCGCGAGGGCGGTCCGGGGCGTGGTCGAAGAGACGGTCCCACGGGGAGCGGGGACGGCCTCGCAGGGTGGCGCCGCATGCGGCGGTGAGGGTGAGCAGGAACAGGATGACCGCTCCGGCGATCACGTCGGCCCAGGGCATGTGTCGTCTTCTGCCTTTCTGATCGGAGGGCGGGCGCCGGGGCCCGCCGGACGTCGTGCTGCTCGTCTTGCGCGCCGCCGGATCGGGGGTGCCCGCAGTGAGGGCCGCCTCGTCGGTGCGGTTCGCCGGGGTCGTGGGCGTCGGACCGCTCGCGGCCCCGGTGTCGGGTGAGGAGGTGTCGGTTCGGTGGCTTCCGCGCGTCCCGGGTTCGTCCGGCCGGGGGCGGCGGTTTCGCTCATCGTGCTGCCAGCGTGAACCAGCGGATCTTCCCCTGTGTTTCCGGCGGGCGCTTCCAGCCGCAGGTGGAGGCCAGTCTCTCCACCAGCGCCAGGCCGCGGCCGCTCGTCTCCTCGGCGTCCGGCATCGCCGGGGT
This sequence comes from Actinomycetes bacterium, assembly GCA_023425615.1. Taxonomy (GTDB): domain Bacteria; phylum Actinomycetota; class Actinomycetes; order Streptosporangiales; family Streptosporangiaceae; genus Actinocorallia. The sequence continues at coordinate 10,218 of JAFACJ010001061.1, read as the reverse complement.
GAAGGGGATGAGGGGGTCGTAGTCGCAGCAGTCGAAGTACAGGTAGTCCAGCACCCGGCGCAGCGTGAAGCGCAGCACCTCACCGCCGCTGACGGCGATGGCGTTGGTGACGACCTCGGAGGCCAGCAGCTCCATGGTGTCGGTCGCCTCCAGCGGGATGTGCCAGGAGTCGCACACGAGCCGGACCGTGCCCCGTGCCACCGGCACGCTGCCGGCCTCGGCCGGGAACTCCAGCCGGTACTCGGAGTAGGTCACCTGATGCGGCACGAGCACGACCGCGTTGAGTCTCACGAAGCCCCCTCCGCCAGCCCCCGCCCGGCCCCGGCCGAGAGGACGGAGGTACGCGCCCCGCCCGCCGGTCCGATCGTGACGCGTCCGATGCCGCCGCAGGACCGCGCCCGAGATGCGTCCGAAAAGTCAGGGAAGTCGTTAATAGCGTGACGGCTCCCCGACTGCCGCTCGATTCCAGGGGCATCGACGGCCCCCTTTTTGTCAGCCTGCCTGTATCGCATGGCACAAGAAAACCGAAGCGCAAGGCTCGGGAACAGTGGCCAGAGTAGTGGCCACTCCGCTCACGCCCTGATTTCCTCCATGAGCATGCGCAAGGTCAAGGAATGCTTCTCGGGCGGGAGTGCGTCGAGAGCATTCTGCGCATATGCGACACCCGCTCCCCTATCGCCCGCGCGAACGAGCATAAGGCCCTTGTGCATGTCCAGGTGTGTACGGAATCGAGGCAGGGAATCCGGAAGGTACTTATCCGCCTGCTCTTGGGCCTCCAGTGCCCATTTCTCCTCACCCGCGCGGGCGTAGAGCAGTGACATGAAGACGTTCATCCGCCAGTAGGGCACGGCATAGTCGGATTCCTCGCCGTCGTCCGATCCGGACAGGTCGAAAACCCTGCGGGCCTGCTCGGTGAGGTTCCGCGCAGTCGCCAGGTCTCCTCTGAGAACCGCGGCGTGCGCCCGGCCCATCAACGCGTTGACCCGGCCGAGGGAGGGCGCGTCGTCGATCTGAAGTGCCTGCTCCGCGAAGAGGTCGGCCATCCCGAGCGCCGCCCCCTCGTATCCGAGAGCGATGGAAGCACGCCCACGGACCCAGACGCGCGTTTCCCGATCCTCGGAGCGATCAGCGGCTTCGATGGCAGTGGTGTACCAATTCAAAGCCTTCGTCCCGTCCGTTCCGGGAAAGGTCTTGGCGTACAGGGTCATCAGCTTGGCCGCGACCTCCCACATGCCGGGACGTTCGAGCTGCTGCTGAAGGACGAGCAGATCGCGAGAGAGCCGACGCTGGATCTCGGCCGCGCCGAGCTTCATGTAATCCTCGCCGTACGTGACGAGCCTGCCGCGCCAGTCCTCGACGGTGGGGCCGCCGGAGAGGGCGGCGGCGAAGCCCGTATGAAGCAGATCGGAGGCGACGACGGGTGCGATGGAGACGGCGGCGACGTCTGTGAGGAATGTTCGGCGTTTCACATTGGACTCCAGCACGGCCAGCGGGATTTCAAGGACCGTAGCCAGGTGTCGGAGCCAGAACGCCTTGGGGGTGCGCTTTCCGTTCTCCCAGCGGGAGATCGTCTCTCGGGTGACGGTATCCCGGTCGGAGACCCCGCACAGAGCGGATGCGAGCTTGTCCTGGGACCAGCCCCGAGCCTCACGCAGGTCCCTGATGAGTTCACCCACCATGGCACCCATCATGGCCCCTCCACAGTGGCCGACGTAGTGGCCATAACCAAATGAGACCAGCCGGTATTTCAGACGAAAGCACAGGAGCTCTTCGACCAGGACGAAGAGTCGTGGCGAGTCATCGGCACAGTCGCACCACGCTCCCCCACCGTTTCTGATTCCACGCCACTTGGGCATCAACCGACCCTAAAACCCCACCAGCACCAGAGGTCACCGGAATCATGCACCTCTCACACCCGTGGAAGGACCTGCCCGCGATCAGGGACATGCGCGAGCAGCTACGCATCCTGCTGGTGTAGCCACGGGGAACCGGCAAGACGGCCTCCGGCAGCCACTCCCACCCACGGGAAGAAGGCCGCCCTTCACCAAGGCCGACCCGACCATGCGGTCCTTCGCCTCCCTCGCCGAACGAAGCAGTCCCGTATGACCGACTCTCCAACTGCTCTCCTGCCCATCGCTCTGGAGGCGGTCACCATCGCCGGCGATCTCATGCGCAGTCGCCTCCCCGGTCTCCTCACCCCCAAAGGGGACCGCGACATGGTGACGGACATCGACTACTCCATAGAACGCGCCATACGCCGACACCTGCGCCGAACAACCCCCGCGATCTCCATCCTCGGAGAAGAAGAAGGAGTCACCGGCCACCATGATTCCGCCCCCATGTGGACCATCGACCCCGTGGACGGAACAGCCAATTTCGTTCGCGGCATTCCCCTCTGCGGCATCTCCCTAGGACTGATCGACAAGAAGAAACCCGTCCTCGGCGTCATCGACCTGCCCTTCTTGGGCACCCGTTACTCCGCCGCCGAGAACACCGGCGCCCGCTTGGGAGACCGGCGGCTGCAAACCAGCATGACCACCGAACTCAAAGTACGTGTTTGAGAAGGGGTTGGTGTGACCGGTGTGGCGGCGTGACGACCGGTATCGACATCGCCAGGATGCTGCGGCATGCCCCGTCTTTCCGTTATCCCTCGGACCTGTCGGACGCCCAATTAGTCCGCGCGGCCAGGTTCACCCAGATGCCGACGTTGAGCCAGGTCGAGATGGCGGTGTGCCGCAGGGCGTAGGGTCGTTCGGCCAGCGGAGACTCCGCTTCCTCGGCCGTCAGCTTGTCCTCTCGTCCCCACACCCAGACGCGCAAGATCTGCGCACTTGCGGGTCAGGCTCCGAGCTCGATGCGTTCGAAGATGTCGGCGTCGGTCTGCTGCTGCCATTCGGGGAGGTCGTCCCAGTCGGCGACGTAGCCGGGCTTGGGGTCGGCGATGCGGTGGTGGATCTGGGCGATCCAGCAGAGGGCGACGAAGCGGCCCTTCTGTTCGCGGGTGAGCTTGGCGGTGGCGCCGCCACTGACCTTGACGAAGTCGGCGACCTGGCCGTAGACCGCGGCGGCGGCCTGGCGTTCCCAGTCGGGAGTCTGGTCCCACGGGGTGATGTAGCCGGGCTTGGGCTCGCCGGGGTAGTACTTCAGGACGCCGGCGATCCAGGCTTCGCGGAAGACGCGGCCGTTGTCTTCGGTGAGGGTGCTCATCAGGGAATCCTCTCGGTTCAGGCGGAGCGGGACAACTGGTCGATGCGGCTGTTCAGGTCGTCCACTCGGCCGTCCTTGAGGAACGGTGTGAGACGTGGCTGGAGAGACCGTAGTTTGCGTCCGACGTAGCCGGCGGACTGGGTCTGCGTGGCGAGGTCGATGGCCCGTCCGGCGTGGTGGAGGATCTGGTCCGGGTCGCGGCGGTGGACGCCCAGCATGGCCAGGTCGACCAGAACGCTGCCCTGGCGGCGCAGCGAGATCGTCTTGCCGAGTGCCTCGGTCAGTGCGGTCTCGGCGAGGTCGTCGCGGCCCAGCGCGAGGTAGCAGCCTCCGCGTTCTTCGGCGAGCCGAGATCCGTCGAACCGCAGCCAGCCACCGGGCTTCACCGGGCCGTTGAGGGAGAGGACCTCGTCGGCCTTGTCGAGTGCGCGGTTGCAGGCGTCCAGATCGCCGAGCCCCGCGTACGCCTGGGCCTGGACGGCGGCCACCCAGTAACGGGTGGACAGTTGGTCGTCGCCGCGCTGGGCCACTCGCGAGGCCGCGGTGAGGATCGTCTCGGCCTGGGTGAACTCGTGGTCGTACATGTTGATGAACGCCTGACGCGTCAACGCGCAGGCCCACTGGTCGTAGGCGCGGGCCTCGCGGCCCGCGCTGGCGGCCAGCGTGTAGCAGTAGGCGGCGTCGGTGTACCGGTTGCTGTCGAAGAAGATCTCACCGGCGAGTTGGAAAAGGTCGCAGGCGAGGACGCACAGGCGTTCATGCGCCGCAGGCGAGTGGGTCCGCTCCATGCTGTCGATCAGCATGCCGAGCTGGTCTCGGACCAGCGGGTAGACCAGCCGTTTGGACTTCGACAGCGCGAAGACCCGCCACAGATGCGCGTTGAGCAGAGCGAACTGCTCCGCTTCTCCGAAGGTATCCGCTTCCGCGACGGCGTCCGCAGCGGCGCGTTGCGGTATCGCCACCAGGGTGCCCGCAATGCTCAGTAGACGAAGGAGTTCACGCCGGTTCATCTCGTCAAGCTCACCCGCGTCCGGTTCCGGCTCGGGGACGACTCGACCGACGACCTGAGCCGGTGGGGCCGGTAGTTCAACGGCGGAAGAGGCGAGCAGGACCCTGAGTTCGTCGGGAGTGACCTTGAGGACCCTGCACAGCTTCGGCCGGATGAACGCAAGAGGTTCGGTCTCCCCGCCCTCCCACCGGCCGACCGTCGAGCGGTCGACCCCGAGATCTTCAGCAAACGACTCCTGACTGTAGCCCAGGGACTTTCTGCGCTCTGCAAGCCGTCGCCGCTTTGCGGCCATGGGCACCTCCGGGTGCAAGCCGTTCGCCGATGTCAGCGTACGGGATGCCCCATCTGTGCGCGTAGGTATGCCGCACCGGTGCGGCAGGAATGCGGCATTCGCGCGCTGGTTCGGCTTACCGGCTCTCGGTTTGCTGGGAGTGACCGACCGACGACCGGAACGGAGTCCCATGCCCCGCCGATCACGCCATGGCCGCCCCGTCATCAGAGAGCTGCCTTCCCCCGTCTTCGACCAGTCGGCCGAGACCCGGCGGTCGCTCCCGCTGCGACGAGACCCCGACGCCGCGCAGCACTTGGAGAACCTCCGGGCCGCCCTCAGCCAGGAAGCGCCCGAACTGTTCGTCAAGCTGGAGCGTCCGGCGGGCTACCCGGCTCGGCTCCGGATCTCCCGCCCCGACTCTGGCGATGCCTCCGAGACCATCCACCATCGGGCGGGCGACACTTCGGACGCGCCCGGCCGCTACGTGTGGTCCTGGGGCCAGGTTCTCTGCTCGGCTGAGGACCCCAGCGGTGCCGCCACTCAAGCACTCCGGGTCCTTGGACGGCGATCGCAATGATCATCGGTATCGAGGGCGTGAGCTGCACCGGGAAGACCACGCTGGCCGCCGGCCTCAGCGAAAGGCTGGGCTGGCAACCGGTCGGCTGCTACTTCCACGTCGCCGTGGACCCTTCAGCCTTGGGCCGACCGATCGCGGAATCGGAGGCCGAACAACTCACCGCGCTCCGGGCGCACCTTCAGGTCGAATCCCAGCGGCATGAGTTCGCCCGAGTCGCCACCTCACGAGATGGCGGTGTGATCCTCGACCGGACCGTCAACACCCTGCTGGCGCATGTGCGGGCCATCGGCGAACTCCAGGGGCTCGACGCCTACGGAACCGCACGCGGTCTGATCCTCGACGCCATAAACGGGGGCGCGGCGACCGTTCCCGACCTGACTCTGTTGCTGATCGGTGAGCCCGCCGTCCTGGCCCAGCGCGCGACAGTCCGCCCTGACCTGCCGGCGATCTACTACGCACCCACGTTCACTGAGTACTTCAACGCCCACTTCGACGACCCGATCGGCCCTCGGTGCGTTCCCCTGGACGCGACGGCGAAGCCCGATGAGGTGCTGGACGCGGCCCTCCGCCACATCGCCCGGGCCAGGGAGGCGTGACGTGTACGCCTTCGGGTTCTGCGTCGATGAGAGTTACCTCCTGCCGTCTCTGGTCGCCCTCGGCTCCCTCGCGGACACCTTGTCCCCGAGAGACCGGCGAGGGTCTGCGGTCCGCGTCCTGACTCTGGACCTCACCCGCCAGCATGCGGCGACCATGGCCGACTTCGTGTGCGCGATCGGGTTCGGTTCGTTCGACCTGCAATGGGCCAGGCCGTTGAGCGCCGCGCTGATGGTGGACGACGCGTACATCACCGAGACGTCCTACCTGCGCTTCCAGTTCGGACGCCGCTTCCTGGACCGGCCGTACCTCATCTACGTGGATGCCGACACCCTGGCCCTGGACGACATCACGCGTCCGCTCGAAGAGCTCGGCCCCGGCAGGCTCGGCCTCGTCGCGGACGAGTTCAATCCCGCGATCGGCCATTGCAGGGCCCTCCCCGGACTCTCAGCGGACCGTCCCGACCTCGTCGGCCGCCCCTACTTCAACGCCGGGATGTGGTGGACCTCCACCGACCTCCTGCCGGAGATACGAGCAGGCGCCGAACAGGCTCTGAGGTCGGGAAGGCGGTACATCTTCCACAACGACCAGGACGCCCTCAACCTGTGGCTGCTCGACGAGGACCGCGTGCAGCCGGTTCCGGGCCGCTACAACTCCTACGAACTGGGCCGCTTCCTGTCCCGGAGCGCCTGGACCCATCGCTTCACAGGCCGGAACCCCTACCCGTCCGATGCCGCCCTCCTTCACTTCGTCGGAAGCGCCAAGCCCTGGCTGACCACGACACCTCCGACCGAACACGTGCGCCTCTACCGGACCGCCCTTTCTCGAACCATCCGGCAGGTGCGCAGGCTCGGCGACCTGGGAGTGGAGGTCGCGCGATGCGAGCGCCGAGCATGACCGCAGCTCCGGGATGGCCGATGGTCGAGGCCGTCTGCCTTTCGCTCCTCTCCACGAGCTTCACCATGGCGGACCGGCTGACCAAGACTCCGGGTTCAGCCGTCTACCGCGTCGCTCTCCCCACCGGGCATGAGCACGCGAGCGTGATCATCAAGCTGTATACGGGGCCCTCGCGGTGGAAAGCCGCCAGAGAGCACCAGGTCGTGATGCATCTGAGCGGCGAAGAACAGTTCGGCGTCCCCTCGGTCCTGGGCTCCGGACAGGTTCCCGGCGCCGATGCGGTAGCCCTGGTCCTGGAAGACCTCGGCACGACCACGCTGCACAAGGCCGTCGACGAGGGAGTCCTCTCACATCCCAAGGCTCTGAGCGAGATCGGCCGCCTACTGGCCTGCTTTCACCGGGTTCCCCGTCAGCCGAACAGCGAGCCGAGACTCGCGGCCCAGATCGCCGATCTCTCACGGCGCGTTCCGGATGACCTCGGCCGACGCACCCGAGTGAGGCTCGACAGGATCGCCGCCCTGTCGGAAGGGCGCCGGGGCGTGTGGTGCCATGGCGACCTCCACATGGACAACGTCCTGCTCAGACCAGGTCCGTACCTGATCGACTTCGAGCACGTCGGCGACAACCTCGCCGAATGGGACCTGGCCCAGACCGCGGTCACAGCGGACGCCACCGCACGAGCAGATCGTGCCCCACTTCTCGCCGGCTACCGCGACGAGGTCTGCGAAGAGCTGCTCTCCGGACTGGTGCTCTTCCAGACGCTCCGCGGCTGGTGGTGGGCGGCGGTCCACGAAAAGCGCGACGTACGTCTCTGGGAGTCCCGGCTCGCCCTCGCGCTCGACCCGAGCATTCCGACGTGATCGCCCACGAACGAAAGGACCACCAGATGAACAGGTCAGACCCCGCGTTGTCAGTGATCATCCCCGCGTTCGACGAGGAGAAGTACCTGCCCCAGTACCTGCCGACCGTCTGGGAATCCCTTCGCCGATGGGAGACCGGCAGCGGCTCGCGCGGCGAGATCGTGGTCGTCGACAACGCGAGCACCGATCGCACCGCTGAGATCGCGCGGCGGCTGGGCGCCACCGTCGTCCACGAACCTGTCCCGGGCATCGGTCGCGCCCGGAACACCGGAGCGGCGGTGGCACGGGGTGAGTACCTGGTCTTCGTCGACGCCGACGTCGAGTTCCCGACCGACGGCATGGCAAGAATCGCCGAAGCCCTCGCCACCGGGCAGTGCGCGGGAGGAGCGATCCCACCGCTCTACGAACCGACCAAGGCCGGGACTCGTCTCCTGGTCGCGGCTTGGGGGCTCTACCGGCGGCACTTCGGCGGCGCGCAAGGCGTCACCCAGTTCTGCACCCGCGCCGCGTTCACCGAACTCGCCGGCTACCGGCCCGACCTGTTCATGAGCGAGGACGTGGAGTTCTTCGCCCGCCTCACCCGGTACGGCACGAGCGCCGGAACCCCCATCGTCCACCTGGACGATCTGCGGGTCATCCCTTCGCACCGCCGCTTCGAGCAGTGGCCGAGCTGGCGGATGATCCTCTGGTCGAACCCGGTGACCGCACACCTCTTCCTGTCCTCTCGCCGCTTCTGGCGGAACTGGTACGACCGGACCGTCCGTTGATGGAGCCCACCGTGAACCGACTCCCGGTGCCGGACGCCCTCGGCGTCTACACCTTCGCGCAGGACCTGATCCAAGCCCACCGAGCCCATCAGGACCGCCTCGCGACCCGTCGTGGCGACGGCGACGCCTCGGTGATCGAGGTCGTCGCACCGTACGGACGGCACCGCTACCTGATCGAGGAACGACGGTCAGAGGGCCGACCGGTCGTGGTCCTCGAACCCCACCATGACGACCTGGCACTGTCCGCGAGCGGATTCTTCCTGGCCCGTCCCCGGCCGCTCACCGTCGTGACCGTGTTCACCGACACGGGCAGCGCCCACAAGTCCGTGCAGGCCCGCCATCCCGGCAGGGAGCTCGTCTCCCGGCTCCGCGCCGAAGAGTCCCGCGAAGCCCTGCGGCCCTTCCGCGCGGAACAGCACCTCCTGGGCCGAGCCGATACCGAAGCCCCTTACGGCCCGCACTCACAGGACACCCTGGAGCAGATCACCGCTGAACTCGAACGTCTCCTGTCCGATCTCGGTGACGTGGAGCTCCTCGCCCCGGCCGCCGTGACCCGGCACCCGGACCATCTCCTCGTCCACGAGGCCGCCCGACGTCTCGGCTGCCGCTGGTTCTGGGATGACGTCGCGTTCTGGCAGACCTACGCGCTGTCCGTCGACGACCGGCACCTCTTCAGCGAGCGCACCGCCGGCAGTCTCGCCAGCGAGCTCATCGACATCACAGACGCCGTTCTCGACAAGCTCACGCTCCTGTACCTCCACGCGTCCCAGCTTCAGCCCCTGAACGCCATGTACCGACCGATCCGGTACGCGTGGACGACCGCGGCCGAGCTCCGAAAAGAGCAGACGACCGCGTTGTTCGCCGAACGCTTCTTCCGATCGGCGGCGATATGAGCACCGCGGGCACCGTCGTCTTCGTCTGGCGGAGAATCCCTCCACCCTTCCTGATCGGAGGCGCGGAGGTCTCCCAGCAGCTCCTCGCCGAAGAGTTCGCAGCGGCAGGCTGGAAGACCTTCTACCTCGCATCCCACGAACCACCTTGGAGCCAGTCCTCCGAAGCACCGGAGATGCTCCAGCACCTCGCCGGCCTCGACATCCCCGTCGACCACCGCGATGACCAGCAGGAGTTCCGCTACACCTGGAACGGAATAGACGTCCGTGTGCTCCCGCAACGGCGCCTGGGCGCCGAACTGCGGCATCTGCTCAAGACGGTCCGGCCCGAACTGGTGGTGACGTCCCAGGAGGGATCGGCGGAGCTCGCCGCCACGGCCAGGGACACGGCGACCGTCACGGGGTGGCTTCATTCGGTCTCCAGAACCGGTCTCCACGTGTTGGAGGGAAACCCGCACATCGCGTTGGCGACCTCCCGGTTCGTACTCTCGCGAACTCCCAAGGACCAGGCAGCGGTGCTCTTCTATCCGCCTTTCAAAGAGCCGGATCCGATGAAATCGGAGGTCACCGGCGACCTGCTGATGGTCAACCCCGTCCCGGCCAAGGGCTCCGAACTCGTCCACCGCCTGGCCGAGAGCCTGCCCGAACGCCGATTCACCCTGGTGCGAGGGTGGTGGGACACCTCGAACGAGTTCACCCGGCACCCCAATATCACCTACCTGCCCCGGACCTACGACATGACGCCCCTCTACGCAGGGCACCGCCTGCTCCTCGTCCCCTCCACCGTCGAGGACGCCTTTCCCCGCGTCATCGTCGAAGCCGGGCTCGCAGGACTCCCCTCGCTGGGCTCCACCCGAGGCGGCATCCCCGAAGCGATCAGGAACCGCGCTCTTCTCGCCGACCCCGCCGACGCCGCTACCTGGATCGCCCTCATCCGAAGCCTCGGCCCTCCACGCTTGGAAACCCTCGCCTCGCAGGCGCGTGAGCGAGCACGACCGATGACCCGTCCCTGCCTTCCCGAGCTGATCGAGACGGGCGTCATCCCCGGTTAGCGCCCGAGGAAAGCGTCCAGTACCTCTGCCCGGTGACCGCACCACCAGCCCAGGAGGCTTTCACCGGACGTCCACAAGGCATCGGGCCCATGGT
>JAFACJ010001046.1 GCA_023425615.1 Actinomycetes bacterium | reverse complement strand
TTGTTGGCGAGGGACGTCCACAGGGCGCCCAGGATGCCCGCGGCGCTCCACATCGCGTAGAAGCCGGAGGTGACGCTCCTGCCCTCGTGGCGTTCGACGGCGACGGCCTGCGCGTTCATCGAGGCGTCCACCGCGCCGACGGCGAGGCCGAACAGCGCGACGGCCCCGTACAGCGGGAGCATCTCGCCGCCGGTCAGGCCGACGAGGGTGATGGCCACGGCGACCGCGGGCTGGCTGACCCGCAGGACGGGGCCGCTGCCGAACCGCTGGAAGAGCAGCCCGGACAGCACACTGCCCAGGCCCGCGATGACCGGGACGAGCAGCAGCACGATCGCCAGGTCGGCGTCGCTGAGGTGGTGCGCCTTCTGGATCTGGGGCACCCGGGTGACCAGGGAGGCGAAGCACAGCCCCTGGATGCCGAAGGCCGCGTAGGTGGCGATCCTGGCCTGCCGATCCCGCATGCTCACTCCCAAAAGGTGAGAAAGGTTCACGGAAGGCTATGGACCTGGGCGACCCAGGTCAAGAGTCACTTTTCCACCTGCACCGTGCGCTTTCCATCGGAGAGCCTGAGCACGAGCTCGTCACCCGGCTCCAGCTCCTCCGCGCCGCGCACGACCGCGCCGTCCGGCCGCTGCACGATCGCGTACCCGCGCTCCAGCGTCGCCGCCGGGGACAGCGCCGTCAGCCGGGCACCGGTGTGCGCGAGCCGGTCGCCTTCGCGGTCCAGGGCGGCGCCCAGCGCCCGCCGCGCCCGGTCCCGCAGGGAGAGCACCCGCTCGTGCTGGCGCTCGATCTCGCGCACCGGGTCGGCCAGCGCGGGACGCGACCGCACGGACGTCAGCCAGGTCAGCTCCCGCTCGACCCGCCCGGTGACCGAGCGGCGCCCCCGGTCCCGCAACTGGCGGACGAGGGCGAGCTGCTCGCGGACATCGGGGACGACGCGCTTGGCGGCGTCCGTCGGGGTGGAGGCGCGGTAGTCGGCCACCAGGTCGAGCAGCGGGTTGTCCTGCTCGTGCCCGATCGCCGAGACGACGGGCGTCAGCGCCGCAGCCACCGCCCGCACCATCGTCTCGTCGGAGAAGGGCAGCAGGTCCTCCAGCGACCCGCCGCCCCGGGCGATGACGATCACCTCGACGGCGGGGTCGGCGTCCAGCCGCCGCAGCGCCTCGACCACCTCGCCGACCGCGTAGGAGCCCTGGACCGCCACCGGCTCGACCTTGAAGGCGACGGCGGGCCAGCGCCGCCGCGCGTTCTCCAGCACATCGCGCTCGGCCGCCGAGTCACGCCCGCAGATCAGGCCCACCGTGCTCGGCAGGAACGGCAGCCGCCGCTTGCGCTCGGCACGGAACAGCCCTTCGGCGGCCAGGGTCCGCTTGAGCTGCTCCAGCCGGGCCAGCAGCTCACCGACCCCCACGGCCCGCACCTCGACGGCGGTCAGCGAGAACGTGCCGCGGTTGAGGTAGAAGTCGGGCTTGGCGTGCACCACGATCCGCGCGCCGTCCACGACCGCGGGGTTGTCGAACACACCGCGCGGACCCACCACCCGCACCGACATGTTGGCGGCCGTGTCCCGCAGCGTCAGGTAGACGGTGCCGCCCCGCCGGTTCAGCTCGGTGATCTGCCCTTCGACCCAGATCCGTCCCAGCCGCCCGATCCACCCCCCGACCAGGGTGAGCACGGTGCGTACCGGCACGGGCGACTCCGCCGAGGTCTCCAAAGCCATGGTCGTGAGGTTATCGCTACGCTGTGACGATGGCCGAGGAGACGCTTTCGTACGAGAAGGCAAGGGACGAGCTCGCCGAGGTGGTGAAGCGGCTGGAGACCGGGGGGCTCACCCTGGAGGAGTCGCTCGCCCTGTGGGAGCGCGGGGAGCGGCTCGCGGGGATCTGCGAGGAGTGGCTGGAGGGCGCCAGGGCCCGGCTGGCCGCCGCGATGGCGCCCCAGCCGGGGGAGGAGACGGCTCCGTTCTGACGCCGGGTCAGCCGGTCTTGGACTGGACGGCCAGGGAGGCGGCGAGAACGGCCAGTTCGTCGTAGCCGGCGGTGCCGGTGAGCACGACGGTGCTGTCGGGCAGGCGCCGCACCAGCGAGTACTGCTTCTTGTCCCGCTGGTAGTACCTGTCCCAGGCGATGCCGTTGACCGTCTGCGTTCCGTCGATGTCCTCCAGCTTGGACTTGGGCACATTGGTCATCCGGGAGACGAAGCCGCCGGCGCCGTCGGGCCGCTCGTTGCTCTGTTCGAAGGCGGCGTAGCGCCCGGACGGGGTGATCAACGCCAGATGCCAGGCCACGGTGTGCTCGGCGGCCTGCTTCTTGGTGGCGTTGGTGCCGGTGAGGCGGGTGCCGGTGGCGGCCCATGACGTCGGCAGGCCGGTGGGCGCGAACGTCTCGTAGGGCGCCTTGCGCGCGAACTCCTTGGCGTTCCAGGAGTAGTCGATCGTCCGGGGGAGGGAGGGCTCCTCCTCGGACGGGGTGATGAGGAACACGGCGAGGACCAGCGCCAGACAGGCTCCGATGGCCAGGACGAACTGCCCGGGCCCGGAGAGGTAGCGCTTGAGGGTGCCCTCGGTGACCACTCTCGTCTCGGTCTTGGCGCCCTTGGCGGGGGTCTCCGCGGTGGATTCGGGGGATGTCACGGTATCGGTCATTCGGCCGGCTGGATGGTGGCGAGCACCTTGATGATGTTGTCGGCGAGGACACGGGAGCGTTCGGTGTCGCTGCCGCTGGTGACGACGTCGACCGCGCTGATCATCGCCCCGGTGAGCACGATGACCAGGGGCTCGTTGAAGCCGCCCTCCCGGGAGTGGAAGAGCGCCGCGTTGCGGTGCGCCCACTTGTTCAGCCGCTGGCGCATGATCCGGTCGAAGCCGGGCGGCCCGTCGCCGGAGTTGAACAGCCGCGACAGCTCGCGTTCGGAGATCGTCCCTTCCAGATAGGCGGCGGCCCCGGCCAGGAACTGGCTCTTGGGGTCGTCGTCGCCGCTCTCGCGGACCCGGTGGATCGCCTCGCGGGTGCGTTCCTGCTGGCGGTTCTGGAATTCCTCGAACAGCGTCAGATACAGGTCGGCCTTGCCGTTGAAATGGTGGTAAAGACTGCCGACGCTGGCTCCGGCCCTGGCCACGATGTCGGTGACGGCGGCCTGGGCGAAGCCTTCTTCGCAGAAGACCTCCCGCGCTGCCCGCAACAGGGCGCCCCTGGTGGCCTGGCCCCGTTCGGAGACCCTGGTGGAGGTCTCCTCGATCTCGCTGCTCATGAACGTCGAGATTACGCCACGACAAGGGAGGTCGGCTCACGGGCCGCCGCTCTGGTCTGGTCCAATTTGTGAGATGACCTTCCAGGAGCAGAGAATCCGGGAGAACCCGCCTCGACCGAAGGGTCCGCTATGTCTGAAAACTCACCTTTGACTACCGCGCCGGAGGCGCCCGACCGCAACCTCGCCCTGGAACTCGTCCGGGTGACCGAGGCCGCGGCGCTCGCGGCGGCCCGCTGGGTGGGCCGGGGAGACAAAATAGGCGCGGACGGCGCCGCCGTCAATGCCATGCGCCAGCTGATCAACACCGTCTCGATGCAGGGCGTGGTGGTCATCGGCGAGGGGGAGAAGGACAACGCCCCGATGCTCTACAACGGCGAGGAGGTGGGGGACGGGACCGGCGCCGAGTGCGACGTGGCGGTCGACCCGATCGACGGCACCACCCTCAACGCCCTGGGCATGCCCAACGCCATCGCGGTGATCGCCGTGGCGCCCCGGTACTCGATGTACGACCCGTCCGCGGTGTTCTACATGGAGAAGCTGGTCACCGGTGCCGAGGCCGCCGACGCCGTGGACATCGAGCGCCCCATCGGCGACAACATCCGCGCCGTGGCCAAGGCCAAGGGCTCGTCCGTGCAGGACGTCACCGTGGTGATCCTGGACCGGCCGCGGCACGAGGGCATCGTCAAGGAGATCCGCGAGGCCGGCGCCCGGATCAAGTTCATCCGCGACGGCGACGTGGCAGGCGCGATCATGGCGGCCAAGGAGGGCACCGGCGTCGACCTGCTGCTGGGCATCGGCGGCACGCCCGAGGGCATCATCGCCGCCTGCGCCATGAAGTGCCTGGGCGGCGTCATCCAGTCGCGGCTGTGGCCGCAGGACGACGCCGAGCGCCAGAAGGCCATCGACGCCGGACACGACCTCGACCGGGTCCTGACCACCGACGACCTCGTCAGCTCCGACGACGTGTTCTTCGCCGCCACCGGCATCACCGACGGCGAACTGGTCAGGGGCGTGCGCTACCGCAAGGGACTGGCCAGCACCCACTCGCTGGTCATGCGCGGGCGCAGCGGCACCATCCGGCGCGTGGACGGCGAGCACCGGCTGGCCAAGCTGCGCGCCTACTCGGCCATCAACTTCGACGGCCCCGTCTGAGCGACGGCCGCCAGGGGCGCTTGGGCCTGATCACCTTCACCGAGCCCAGCAGGAGGGTGCCGGTCACCTCGACGACCGGTCCCTCCTGCGGTACCTGCCGGCGTCCGCCGTCGCGCGCCGAGCTCAGCACGGCGCGCCCGGTGACCCGTACGTCCACCCCGTCGGGGACGATCAGCCGCAGCCGCCCGCACAGCGCGCTCACGTCCAGGGTGATGTGCCTGCGCTGCAGGATCGCCTGGCGCAGGTCGAGTTCGATGGTGCCGAACAGGGCGGAGACCGGCAGCCTGGCGGGGACCACCCACCGGCCGTCCCGCCGCTGGGAGCCGAAGAGCGCGACGAGGTTCTGCGCGTCGACCTTGAACGGCTGCTGCTCGGCGGGCAGCAGGTCGCGGGTGAAGGCGGTCAGCTCGCCGAGCGTGCGGGCCCGGTACACCGCCTCGATCCGCTCGGCGTGCTCCTCCAGGGTGAGCCGCCCGTCGGTCACGGCCTCGTGAAGGAGTTCGGCGACGCGCTCGCGGTCGGCGTCGGAGGCCCGCATGTCGCGGACGGGCACAGGC
>JAFACJ010001029.1 GCA_023425615.1 Actinomycetes bacterium | reverse complement strand
GCCCGGGCGGCGCGGGGGGCGGGCCCGGGGGGCGGGGGGGCGACCGGGCCGCGATCAGTCGGCGTGGTGCTCGAGCCACTCGGTGAGGACTGCCTCCCAGTCGTGGTCGGCGACCTCGTCGTGCGCGATCCGGTAGGCGTCCTCGGCGTCACCGCCGCCGATGGCGACGGTGAGGTCGGACTCGGTCGCCACGAAGGTGAGCTCGACGGAGCCGGAGTACTCGGCCGGGAGGAGGAACTCGATCTCCTGGTAGAAGGGGAGCTCCTGCTCGTCGAAGAGCTCCTCGGACTCCACGTCGGCGCCCTTGACGGAGAAGCCGAGTGAGGCGAAGGCGTCGAGGACGCACTCCTGCGACGGCAGCGGCAGGACCGAGATCGGGTCGAGGTCGCCCTTGTCGAGCGCCCCCGCCACCTCCAGCTCGGTGCGGACGCCGACGGACATGCCCTCCAGGGCGTGCCCGAACGCCTCGGTGAGCGGCAGCTCCCAGGGGAGCTCGACCTCGAACGAGATCACGTACTCCTCCTCGGCGCCCAGCTCGAACGCCTCGGAGACGACGACGCGGTGGAACTCCAGGGTCCCCTCGTACTCCTGGTCCTCGCCCTCGTGGTCCTCGTACTCGGTCTCGGCGCGCGTCACCAGGCTCAGGACGACGCCCTGCAGCTCCACGTCGTGGTCGCCGCCGGTGATGCGGATCTCCCCTTCCAGCACGCCGCCCGGCGCCACGGACGTGTCGTGCAGGACCGTCTCCACCGACGGTCCGCCGACGCCCAGTGCCCGCGTCAGCCTCTTGAAGATCATGGCCACCCCTTGAAAGATCACTGAAGCGGGCAGCGTATCGCCGCCCCCGTGAACCCAGGGCGAAAGCCGAGAAAACGGTAATCGAACCGGTCGGGGGCGGCGCGGCGGCGCTCAGTCGAAGGTGGTGGAGATGGGATGCCAGCCGTCGGGGACGAGCCGGGAGGCGGCCTCGGGCCCCCAGCTGCCCTTGGCGTAGGGGAGGGGCGCGGTCTGCTCGTCGAGGACGGGCTGGACGATGCGCCAGGACTCCTCGGCCAGGTCGAAGCGCACGAAGCGCCGCGGGTCGCCGGTGACGGCGTCGGTGAGGATGCGCTGGTACGCCGCCTCCATCGGGCCGAGGGTCTTGGTGAAGTCCACGTGCAGGGGGACGTGCCGGGTCCGGTCATGGCCCGGCTCCTTGGCCATGACGTCCAGGGTGATGCCCGCGTCGGGCTGGATCCGGAACCTGATCAGGTTGGGCCGCAGTTCGCCGTCGAACAGCGCGACGGGCGGCGTGGTGAGCTCGGCGACGACCTCCAGGTCGGTCTCCGGGAGCGCCTTGCCCGAGCGGATGTAGAACGGCACGCCCGCCCAGCGCCAGTTGTCGATGTGCAGGCGCAGCGCGACGTACGTCTCGGTCGTCGATCCCTCCCGCACGCCCTCGGTGCCGAGGTATCCGGCGTACTGGCCGCGGACGACGTCGTCCGGGCCGGGCGAGCGCACCGCCCGCAGGACGCGCCACTTCTCGTCGATGAACGCGCGGGCGTCGGACGAGGGAGGGGCGTCCATGGCCAGGATCGCCAGGATCTGCAGGAGGTGGTTCTGCACCACGTCGCGGATGGTGCCGTTGGCGTCGTAGAACGAGCCGCGGTCGGCGACGTCGAAGTCCTCGGCCATGGTGATCTGGACATTGCGCACGAAGCCCCGGTTCCAGATCGGTTCGAGGAACATGTTGCCGAACCGGAAGACCAGGAGGTCCTCGATCGGCTCCTTGCCGAGGAAGTGGTCGACGCGGCGCAGATGGTCCTCGTCGAAGTACCGCAGCAGTTCGGCGTTCAGCGCCCGCGCCGAGGCCAGGTCGTTGCCGAACGGCTTCTCCACGATGAGCCGGGCGTCGTGGTGCAGTCCCGCCTTGGCCAGGCCCTCGGCGACCGTCGCGAACAGCGCGGGAGGGATCGCCAGGTAGTGGGTGAGGAATCCGGCGCCACGGGTCTGCTCGCGGATCGCCTCGAAGGTGGCGGGGTCGCCGTAGTCGCCCGCGACGAGCCTGAGGTTCCCGGCGAACTTCGCGAACGCCGCTTCGTCCACCTCATCGCCGCACGCCTCGCGGGCGCGGTCGCGCAGCCCGTCCAGATCGAGGTCGGTCTTCGCCACGCCCACGATCGGCAGGTCGAGCACGCCGCCCGCGGTCAGCCGGTAGAGGGCGGGCAGCAGCATCTTGTAGGCGAGGTTCCCGGTGATACCGAACAGGACAAGAGCGTCGGCCTTCTGGGCGGCCGTATTCCCGACATTCCCCACGTGCCCCATCATGCCCGCACGGCCGCGCGGCCCCAAGCCCCTTCCTGGCCTAGGTTGGGGGGATGGGTGCGGGGCGGCTGATCTCCCTGGTGCTGCTGCTGCAGCGGCGGGGGTCCATGACGGCGCGGGAGCTGGCCGAGGAGCTGGAGGTCTCGGAGCGGACGGTGTACCGGGACATGGTGACGCTGGCCGAGGCGGGGATCCCGGTCTACGCCGAGCAGGGAAGGCACGGCGGCTACCGGCTGGTCGGGGGGTTTCGCACCCGGTTGACGGGGATGACGCGGGAGGAGGCGGAGGCGTTGTTCCTGGCGGGGCTCGACGGGCCCGCGGACCAGCTGGGCCTCGCGGACGTGGTGGCCTCGACGCGGTTGAAGCTGCTCGCGGCGCTGCCCGAACCGTTCCGTGAGGCGCCGGGGCGGACGAGCCGGAGATTCCATCTCGACCTCCCCGGCTGGTGGACGGACGCCGAACCGCCGGCGGTGCTGGTGGAGCTCGCCCGTGCCGTGTGGGCGGACCGGGAGGCCGAGATCGGCTACCGGGGGAAGACCAGGACGGTGCTGCCCTACGGTCTCGTCCTCAAGGGCGGCGTCTGGTACCTGGTGGCACGGGTGGGTGAGCAGTTCCGGACGTACCGGGTGGATCGGATCACCTCGCTGCGGGAGACCGGCGCGGTGTTCGCGCGGGACGAGGCGTTCGACCTGGCGGGCGCCTGGGCCGAACGGTCGGCGCGGTTCGTCGCCTCGCTGTTCCGCGCCGAGATCACCGTCCGGCTCAGCCCGGACGGGATGCGGGCGCTGCGGTTCGTCGCCGAGCCGCCCGCCGCCGAGCGGGCGCGGGCGGCGGCGGGCGAGCCCGACGGGAGAGGGTGGGTCATCACCGCCCTGCCCGTCGAGGACCCGGAGATCGCCTTCCATCAGATGCTGCGGCTCGGACCGGAGGTCGAGGTGCTGGAGCCGCCGGAGC
>JAFACJ010000957.1 GCA_023425615.1 Actinomycetes bacterium | reverse complement strand
CCCCCACCCCTCCGCCTCACCCGCCAGTGACGCCCACAGCAGGAAACCTCTCGCAATTCCCCATCTTCTACAAATCAGAAAAGATCGGATCCGCGAGGAATCCGGCCTTTTCCGGGTGCCCGCCGAGCGGGCGGGGTCACAGGACGGTGAACAGGAAGGTCAGGGGCGGCGCCGGGGCTGGGGGCACGGAGTTCCACGGCGGGTCCCAGGCCGTGCCGGGCGTTCGCCGCGTGTCCGCTGATCTCGACGGCGACCGAGGTGTCCGTGGACAGGGTGACGGGTTTCAGTGCCAGCACCGGCACGGTCCACTGAACGCGTCCTCGGGTGATGAGGAATTCCCCGTTATCGGGGCCATGAGGAATGGTCATATCTGCACGTCCGAAAACGGGTGCGCTGCTGCGATCTGCATCACTCTCTCGATGAGACTCTGGACTGGACTGGAGTCTAGTTCCTAGTCTCAGGGCGATCGAGACCCACCTCATCTCGTGAGGAGCGCCCGGATGGCCGAGCAGACGGCGGAACGGCAGGACATCGAGATCATCGACCCCGACCTCTACCTTTCCGCGGGATTCCCGCATGAGCGGTTCGGCTGGCTGCGGCGGCACGATCCCGTCCACTGGCACCGCGACCCCAACGAGGGCGTCGCCGGGTTCTGGGCCGTCACCCGGCTCGCCGACGTCACCCGGGTCTCGCGGAGCCCGGAGACCTTCTCCTCCCACGCCCGCGGCGCGCTGTTCGAGGAATGGCCGGATGAAGACCTCGAGTACTACCGGATGATGATGCTCAACATGGATCCGCCGCAGCATTCCCGGCAGCGGTCCTTCGTCAATCGCGGATTCACCCCGCGGATGATCGGAAAACTGCACGGGCGCATCCGCGAGATCTGCCACCGGCTCATCGACGGCGTCATCGAGAAAGGCGAAGCCGATTTCGTCGAGGAGGTCGCGGCGCGGCTGCCCATTCATGTGATCTGCGAACTGCTCGGCGCGCCCGTCGCCGACCGCGACCACATCTTCCGTCTGTCGAACCGCCTCGTCGGCTTCGACGATCCCGAGTTCAACGCCTCCTCCGAGGACTCCAGGGAGGTGGCGGCCGAGATCTACCAGTGGTCGCTCGACCTCGCCGACGAGCGCCGGGCCGCCCCCCGCGACGACATCATCAGCCGGCTCCTCGAACCCGACGGGAACGGCGAGCGCCTGTCGGACACCGAGATCTGCCTGTTCGTGCTCCTGCTGCTCATCGCCGGGAACGAGACGGTGCGCAACGGGGCGTCCGGTGGGCTGCTCGCCTTCTTCGAGCACCCCGAGCAGTGGCGGCGGCTCCTCGACGACCGCTCGCTGCTGCGCACCGCGCCCGACGAGATCGTGCGCTTCGCCACGCCCGTCGGCCTCATGCGGCGGATGGCCGTCCACGACACCGAGCTGGGCGGCAAGCGGATCAAGGCCGGTGACAAGGTCGTGCTCTTCTACCCGTCTGCCAACCGCGACGAGACGGTGTTCGCCGACCCGTTCGTCTTCGACGTCGCCCGCGACCCC
Source organism: Actinomycetes bacterium (assembly GCA_023425615.1). GTDB lineage: Bacteria > Actinomycetota > Actinomycetes > Streptosporangiales > Streptosporangiaceae > Actinocorallia. Next base: position 1,615 of record JAFACJ010000957.1, on the reverse strand, counting down.
AACCCGCACGTCGGCTTCGGCGCGGGCGGCGCGCACTTCTGCCTCGGCACGCATCTCGCACGCCTCGAACTGCGGGTGCTGTTCGAGGCGCTCCTGGAGCGCACGCCCGACCTAGAGCAGGCGGGCCCCGCCCGAAGGCTGCGCTCGAATTTCGTCATGGGCATCAAGGAACTGCCCGTCCGCTTCACCCCGGGCGCCAGGCGTCACTGACGTGCGGCCCGGGTGCATGGGGGGTGTCACCGTGGGGGACGGCGATCCAGGTGGCGGAGGAGACGGCGAGGAGGGTGCCGTCGGTGTCGTAGAGGGACGTGCGGCTGAAGATCTTGCGGCCTTCGGGGGGAGCGGAGGAGGCGGTGATGACATAGCGTCCGCCGACGGCGGGAAGCGCGTGGATCTGCGCGGACATGCGTCCCAGGACCCGGGGGCGGGAGGAGAGGTCCTCGGTCCAGCCGCCGGGACAGTCCAGCGCCGCCCAGACCAGGGCCGGGGCCAGGGTGCCGTCCGGGGCGTCGGACAGGGAGGAGCCGGGACGCCAGAGGCAGGCGACGGTCCGCTCCCTGCCGGGGACGGGACCGGGGGTGAGCGCCAGCCCGTCGTGCTCCGGCCGCCCCAGCCCGCAGACGAAGCACGTCGGGAACGGGTGATAGGTAAGGCCGTAGTAGGAGGAATGACACTTCTCGGCGGTGTCGGGAGAGACGAAGGGAACCTCGGGAATCGCCTCGGAAGCCGGCACGACCGTGGCGACGGTGGCGTCCCCGTGCAGGACGAGTGCCTCTTCGTCGCCTTCCCGGACGGTCAGCGGCGTGTCCAGCGGAGGGGGGAGACGCAGCGTCACCTCGGCCCTGGGCCGGTTCAGATGCGGTGCCGCCGCGGCGAAGACACCGCAGGAGTAACCACCGTTCGCACTCCCGGCCGGACCGTTGTAGCGCCCGGGAATGACGACTTCCTCCGGCATACGCCCTCCCCACCGAACCCGTCGAAAGCCCCGCGGAGAACACGGGCCCTGCGAGCAGCCTAACCCCCGTGCGGAAACCGACGGGAGAATCCACAGCCCCTTGCGGCACACCCGATGCGAGACCCGCTTACCCCTCGAAATACCACAAAGTCCCCTCCCGGATCGCGGGAGGGGACTCCGTGACGCGAGGTCAGGCGCGCTTCCACCGCCACCGGCCGTTGCTGTACTGCATGCACCGGTACAGACGGTTGGTCTTGTAGGCGTACCCGTACTTCTTGTAGGCGGCCTTCGGGCAGTACGAGCCAGGTGTCACACAGACCCAGTAGTTCTTCTTGGGCTTCTTGTGTGCCTTGCAGGGCTTCTGCCTCAGCTCCTGGACGGCCGCCGCGGGGGCCGCGGGCGCCGCGACGGCGGGAGCCGACAGCCCGGCGGCGAAGAGCAGCGCTGCGATGAGGGGGGTGAGAAGTCTACGCATAGAGCCAGGGATACACCCGAACCATGAGTAGATATCCGAGACTCTTGGGATGTTGCCATAACGCTATAAGCGACCATTCCTATGGTGTTCAGGTGCGGGTGAGGGGTCGGCGGCCCCCGCTTCCCGGGCGGGTAGGGGAGAAGGCGTGGGTGGTTACTGGGGAAACGTCGTGCTGGTCCTTGCGC
>JAFACJ010000926.1 GCA_023425615.1 Actinomycetes bacterium | reverse complement strand
GATCGAAACCGCCCAGGGGATCCTGAAGACCCTCCGGTTCAGCGAGCCTTTTCAACGTGCGGCGAGTTCTCGGGTGTTGAGGACGTGGACGGCTTTGGCGATGCGGTCGGCGTGATGGGGGCAGCAGCGTAGTTTTCGCAGGACGCGCCAGGCTTTGAGCTGGGCGTTGGCGCGTTCGCCGGGGCCACGCAGGCGGGCGTGGGAGCTTCTTGCTGGGTGGCTTGTTTCTGCCCTTGTGGGGCTTGATGATGCGGTTTTCCGCTCCTTGATAGGCATGGTCCGCAAGGATGATCATGTCGGGGACCGGGCCGGATACCCAGATGATCTGTCCGTCCGGTTCTGCGATGACCTGCAGGTTCATGCCGGTGCGCCACGAGGCGCCGCATTTACCGAATGGAGGTGGAAGACCTTCATCCAGAGAATGTCGCAGCATTCTTTGTGAAGCTGAGGGCAGCCTGACCGCAGAGACGTGCGGTCGGGTGGGAAGCAGCCCTGATAAAGCCGTAACAGGTCGATACCGTCGGATGGCCTGGGTGCGGCAAGCGACGCGGAAAGGTGTACGCAAGGAATCAGCGTTTTAAAGCCTCTCAAGACTTGCACCTGCTCAAACCCGATGGATATGGGCAGGGTTGCAGCGCGCACCCGCCCTCTCATTACGGGGTGGGGAACTTCTTGGCCATTTCGGAGTGTTGGTCCGGGAGGCCATGGTGAATGTCTGCGGCGTAGCCATGGCGATGCTGCTGGGGCAAAGCTGGACATCTCCTCTGCGAATCGGAATGCGGTGAACGTGGGAACCGCCTCGTGATTCCCTTCTCTCCGGCGAGCCGGCCGGTGGACGGGGTAGGCACGTCGTCTGCCGATGATCACGCGGCGGGGCGGAGGGTCCGTAGTAGTCCGAGTACGGGAAAGCCGTGCACATGGCGAAGGGACCCAGCGGATTTGGCAAGATGGAACTGTAAAGGCAGGAGGCGTCGGTGAATACTGGCGAGCCGTGGCCCGACCCTTTCTGGGCCGAGCGGCGGGTACTACGGATGCAGGCCAAACTGCACCTATGGGCGGCCGAAGATCCAGATCGAGTGTTCAAGGATCTCTACAACCTCGTCCATCACCCGGATTTCCTCGTGACCGCGTGGGAACGGGTGAGGAGCAATAAAGGAGCGCGCACTGCGGGGATCGATCGGATCACTCCGGCGCTCATCTCCGAATACGATGACGACGCGGGTTTCCTGAACGATGTGCGGGAGCAGTTGAGGTCCCGCACGTTCTGGCCGCTGCCCGTCCGGGAGCGCCTGATCCCGAAGAACGGGCAGCCGGGGAAATTCAGGAGGCTGGGGATTCCCACCGCGGCTGATCGGCTGGTGCAAGCTTCGCTCAAGCTGGTGCTGGAGCCGATCTTCGAGGCGGATTTCAAGCCGGTCAGCTACGGCTTCCGCCCTGGAAGGCGAGCTCAGGACGCGATCGCCGAGATCCATGCTCTCGGGCACAAGAACCATCATTGGGTGTTCGAAGCCGATATCGCGGCGTGTTTCAATGAAATCTCCCATCCGGCCCTGATGGACCGGCTGCGGCGGCGCATCGGAGACAAAGGCGTCCTGTCCCTCATCAAGGCGTTCCTCAAATCTGGAGTCATGAACGAGGGCGGCACGATGGAAGGGACCATCACTGGCACGCCTCAAGGAGGGATCCTGTCCCCGCTTCTGGCCAATATCGCCCTGTCCGTGCTCGATGACCACTTCTACACCAAGTGGATGATGGGATGCACGGACAAGCGGAAGGCCATGTCGAAGCGGGCCAACCACCGAAAGCGCAAGGGCACCGCCGTGTTTCGGATCATCCGCTATGCGGACGACTTCGTCATCATGGTGAACGGCTCGAAAGAGCAAGCCGAAACGCTGTGGGAGGAGGTCTCTGCGGTCCTGGCCCCGATGGGGCTGCGACTGGCCGAGTCCAAGACCAGGGTCTGCCATATGGATGAGGGGTTCGACTTCCTCGGATGGCGCATCCAGCGCCGTCTGAAAAGAGGGACCAGTAAAAGATATGTCTACACCTATCCGTCGAAAAAGTCTCTGGCTTCCATCGTCGGTAAGGTGCGGGCGATCACCAGTGATCCGAGATATGAGACGCTATCCCAACTCCTTCGCCATCTGAACAGGGTGGTGCAGGGATGGTGTAACTACTTCCGGCACGGAGTGCCGCAGGCAACCTTCTCCTACCTCTACTACTTCATGTGGTGGAGAGTGACCCGATGGTTGAGGAAAAGGCACCCCAAGCTGAACTGGAAGACTCTGCAACGCCGATACCTCACCGGATATCCGGCTCATCGGCCAGCCGAGGGCGGGATAGAGCTGTTCATGCCATCAGCGATAGCGATCGTCCGCTACCGCTGGCGGTCTGACAATATCCCGACACCATGGACGCATCTCATCAACACAATGGAAGCCACCCAGCAGGCGTAAATCCGTGGAGAGCCGGATGCGGTGAAAATCGCACGTCCGGTTCGGAGGGGCGGGCCGGGGAAACGGATCCAAGGAAACTCGGAAACCGCGCCCCGACCCGACCCCTACTGCCGCTGGTGTTTTCCGGAGTGGAACGGCCTGTCGGCCCGGACCCGGTCGATCGCGATGAGCGTGCCGTCCAGGATCAGGTGTCACCGGTCTTGGCCGGCTTTGCACAGGGCCTGGTGGAGCTTGGGAGAGCGGGCCGACAGCAGCGCCACTGTCTCGTTCACATACCGCCACGCGTTCGAGGCCGATACCCGAAACCTGCTCCGAGCTCGGCGAACGTCTCGCCCTTACACAGGTGGACCAGCACCAGCAGCGCTTGCCCCCAGGCGTCAGCGCTCGTCCTTCGCCGCCGATCGCCTTGCGATGACGCCGCACCACTCCGGTGGCGTAGTTCAGGGTTGAGCGTGACAACGACAGCCCAGCACGAGAGAAAAGCACACGAAGCCCCCGGTGCGGATGGCCAAGATTGTGGTGATCGACCCTCCTAACAGGGGCTCCGCCATCTCCTCGGCCAAACCGCACGACCGCTACCACCCCGTGACCAGCGCCCCCACAACAATCCGCTGAAAAAGATGCAATGGGCTGCCGCCTTCGGCGGCGTGCGGCCAGAAATCCCGGGTCCGGCAGCGACAGGTGTGCGCGCCTACATGGGTATTGTCCCGAGGTTAACCACTGTCCCGCCACAGCTGGTTGGGAAGTTGTTCAACGTGCATGCGACCTCAAGGAGCTGATCGGTGTTTGTGCGCACGGTGACGAACACATTAGTACTGCCCTGAATTGCCACCGATGCGCAATCCACCGTAACGGCGCCAAATGCTGAGGTGAAGTCGGTCAGCGGGGTAGGTGTAGGCGGAGTCGTGGCCTCGTTGACTGTTTGACCAAACACCTTCCCATTACGGACGGCCACGACGGCCTTCGTCTGACCCTGGGCGGCCGTTGTACCGACACACTTGGGCGGCCCCGCTGGTCCTGTTGGTCCCGCTGGTCCCGCGGGTCCCATTGGACCGGTGGGCCCTGCGGGTCCCGTTGGTCCGGGAGGTCCTGCGGGTCCCGTTGGTCCGGGGGGCCCGGGAGGTCCTGGCTTCTTGTCGTGACACTCCTTCTCGCGGCAAGCTGCCTCGTTTGAGAATGCGGAGGCCGCAGGAGCGTACGCCGATATCGCAATGGCCGCCACTGATACGGGAAGCAGGACGGGGGCCGCGAGCCATGTGAATTTTGACAGCTTGGGGTAAATCATGACTGGTGTCCAGATCTAGGTGGGCCGATGGCATGTGATCACGCAACTCTCAACTACCCAGCGGCCAATGACACTAGACTAAGATCAGTTCTTGTTTATGTCGAGATGAAGGCGATCTCCGCATTTCCGGCATATGCTCCACGAAGCCACTCTCGATGCCACGCTGTCAGTGAACCCGTTTTGACCTCAGGCGGCCTGAGCGACGCGGTGGTTTTTTAGGACGGCGATGGCCTTGACGAGGTGGCCGGTCTTGCTGGGGCTGCATCGCAGTTTGTGGAGGATCCGCTGGCTTTTGAGCTGAGCGTTCGCATGTTCGCCGGGTCCGCGGAGTTTGGCGTGGGACCGGTTGGCTTGTTACTGGGAGTCGGGCTTGTTCTTGTACGGGGTGATCACCACGGATGCCACGGCTCCCTGGTATGCCTTGTCCGCGAGGGTCAGGATCCCGGCCCGTTCCAGTTCGCGCAGGATGCTCCACACGCGGGCGGCCGTCAGGTCATGGGTGCTGCCCGGCATCATCCCCGACGTCCACAGGATCGTCCCGTCCGGACCGGCGATCACCCGTACATTCATGCCATGGACGCGGTGCTTGCCGGAGTAGTGGGGACGGTCGGCCTTCACCCGGTCGGTTTCGACGAAATATTGCCAATTGGACATTACAAAGAATATTATTTCCCCTCGCCCCCTAAGAGGCGATTTTAGATGTTCAATTCAGTCCCGGTCCTGCAGTTTTCTGCTTCCCTTGAGGACCGGAGCGTCTACTCCGTCGAAGTCAGCCGGCGCTCTTGGGGCCTACCGCGAAGGATGTGATCCGAATGGGACTCGAGCGGCACGAAGAGACCGCCGCCGCCGCGCTGCGGGCACGATTCGAGCATGTCTACTGGATCGGTGGCGGGAGCGGTGCGGGCAAGTCGACCATCGCCCGTCGCCTAGCGGCCCGGCACGGTCTGCATCTCTACGCAACCGACGATGTGATGTCGGATCACGCCAGCCGGAGCACACCCCAGGACAGCCCGCTTCTGAGCGATTTCAAGGCCATGAACATGGACGAGCGATGGGTGAGCCGATCTCCGGAGACGATGCTCGAGACGTTCCACTGGTTCCAGGGCGAGGGCTTCGGTCTGATCGTCGAAGACCTCCTCCGCCTCCCGAGGAACCCCGGTGTGATCGTTGAAGGGTTCCGACTGCTGCCGCCCCTGGTCAAGCCCCTCCTCGCCGCGCCCGATCACGCCGTCTGGCTGCTCCCGACGCCCGAGTTCCGTCGTGCCGCGTTCGAAAATCGGGGCTCGTTGTGGGACATCGCCCGCAAGACCAGTGATCCGGAGACGGCCCTGCACAACTTGCTCTCGCGTGATCGGATGTTCACCGCACGCCTCCATGAGGAAACGAGGCGTCTCGCACTGCGCGTCATTGAGGTCGATACCTCGATGACCGAGGATTACTTGGCCGAGCGGGTCACGGAAGCATTCGGGCTCTGAGCCGAGACGGCATATGCCGCCACCTGCTCGCGGTGCCGTCGGGTGGTGGGGACGATCTGATGTTCCCTTGCGGATTCTTGACACCGTGCCCCGTCCGGTGATTTTCACAGGTGCGGCGACAAAAGCCGAGACGATCGCATCCCTCCTGCGGCCGCGCCTGCAGCCGCCGCAGGTACTCCCTGGGCGAGGCGACGGACCAGGCGCGGAAGTTCTTCGGCTCCACGTTCTGGTGCCCCCTTGCGAAGGGCGGGTCAGGGAGCCGGGGTGGGGTGCGGGCAGGGTGCGGCCGTGCATGGCCTCGCGCAGGGCGTCCGGGCCGCACCTCCGGATCACCGCGCCTCCCGTCGGTGAAGGCACCGAGCCCTAGCCGACCGAATCCTCCTGGCGAGATCGCTGCCTGTGGCCACCCTGTTCCACACCGCTCTGAGCGCCGCGGCCTTGTCGGCGATGGCCTTCGCCGACAACCTGGTGGGAGTGCGCGGCGGCACCATCAGCCTGTGGACCGCGGATCACATCGGCCCAGCCCCTAATCAGCCTGGACGATTCCTTCGCCGATCGGCTGCGGGCCTACTTGGCCCTGCGCGCCGCCCGAGAGCAGTCACCGCCCTCGGCCCTGCCCAGCGGGCCGATGTTCGGCGCTGTCCCCCGCAACGGCTCACCGATCACCGCGCCGCGGCCCCCAGAAGATCGGCGTGGTCGTCGCACGCCTGGCCGGGCTCGGCTGACGCCGCGCCCGCCGCCCCGGCACTCCGCGTCATCACCGAGGAACACGCGGCCTGAGCCCAGCCCCGCATCCTGTGGTGCCGGATCGCTCCGGGGAACCGGCGGTCACTGTGGCTGCGCACCCGTCCGTTCTGCGTCGGTGCTCTCGGGGGCATCGGCGGCGGCGAGCGCCGCGGCCAGGTCCGCTTCGGCCCGCACCGCGCGTTCGCGTTGTGCGGTGCCCTCGGTGCGGGCGGCGGTCAGGTCGGCCTCCAGTCGGGCCTGCACGGCTTGCGCCGAGGCGAGCGCGGCTCGGGATGCGGCCAGGTCGCGGCCGGTCTGCTCGGTCTGGGTCCGCAGGGCCGAGATCTGCCCTTGGAGTTCGGCGGCACGGGCGGACGCCGCCTGCTCGGCCCGCTGTGCGGCGGCTTCGGCGGCCTCGGCACGCACCTGCTGGGTGCGGGTCTCGCCAGTGGCGGCCGCGAGCGCTTGGCGGGTGGAGGCCGCATCGGCGTGGGCGTGATCCAGGTCGGTGCGCAGCGTCTGGATCTGCTCGTCCCGGGCCTGGAGGGAGGAGCGCAGACGGGTGAGGGCTTGCGCGTGCGATTGGCGGGCTTCCCGTAGTTCGGCGGCGGTGGCCTCCCGGGCGGCCTCGGCGGTGGCCTGCGCCTGCTGGGCGGTGCTGCGGGCCTGGCGGTGGGCTTCGATCGCCTCGGACGCATCCGCGCGGGTCTGCTCGGCCGCCTGGCGTGCGGTGGCGGCCTGGGCCTCGGCGTCCTGCCGTGCCTTGTGTGCTGCTGCGGCCGCCTGCTCGGCTTGGGCC
>JAFACJ010000917.1 GCA_023425615.1 Actinomycetes bacterium | reverse complement strand
GCACCGGCCGGCCAGATCGAGGCGAGGCCGGCGCCGGCGGTCAGCGCCGCGCCCATGCCGCGGCGCCGGCTGCGGGCGGCGAGGGAGTCGGCCTCCCCCTCGGTCCACAGCACCGAGGTGATCCGGTCGGTGATCTCCCGGAAGGAGGTGTCGGCGGGCACCGCGAACAGCGGCACCTCATACCGCTCGCAGGCGGCGACCACATCGTCGGGCACCCCGCCCAGCAGGCCCTCCCCCGCGCCGAGCGCGGCGACGCCCGCCTTGGCGAGATGCTCCACGAAGGTGCGCGAGTCATCGGGGCAGCGCCGCCACATCAGGCCGGTGAGCACCAGCTCCCCGCCGGACAGGTACCGCGCCGGGTCCAGCAGGTCGGTGGTGAAGGCGGCCTGGAGCGGACGGTCCAGTTCCTCCCTCCCGACCAGGACCGGAAGCCGTCCTCCGGGGTGCTCCACCACGTCCCTGAGCCGCATCGCCCCTCCCGCACCGCTTGTAGTGGCCTCCAAACAACCTAGTCATGCCGTGTTTCATCTTCGGTGCTTCGCACGTTTCGTCGGTGCTACCGCAGGAGATTGACTTCTGTCATGGAGATGGCCCAGTTCAACGCGCTGGCCGGTCCGGAGGCCGAACGGGAGCTGCTGGCCTGCTGCGCCGCCCCGGAGTGGGCGCGGAAGGTGGCGGCCGGGCGGCCCTACCGCGACCCGGAGGCCCTGCTGGACGCCGCCTCCGCCGTGCTCGCGCGCCTCTCCTGGGACGAGGTCTCGGCGGCCCTGTCGGCGCATCCCCGGATCGGGGAGCGGGCGCGGGGCGCCTCACGGGAGGCCGCTTGGTCCCGGCAGGAGCAGGCGGGTGCCGGTGACGTCGACCCCGCGGAGCTCATCGCCGCCAACCTCGCCTACGAGGAGCGGTTCGGGCAGGTCTTCCTCATCTGCGCGACCGGCCTGTCCGGAGCGGAGATGCTCGCCGCGGCGCGCGCCCGGCTGGAGCACGGCGAGGAGACCGAGCGGACCGTCGTCCGCGCCGAACTCGACAAGATCGTGCAGCTCAGGCTGCGGAAGCTGGTCGCCTCATGAGTTTCTCCACCCATGTCCTGGACACCGTCCTCGGCCGTCCCGCGCCCGGGGTGCCGGTGACGCTGGAGCGCCTGGGCCCCGGCGGCTGGGAGGAGGCGGCCTCCGGGCGGACCGACGCCGACGGGCGGATCTCCGGCTGGCGGCTGCCGGGCCCCGGACGGCACCGGCTGCGGTTCGAGACGCCGTCGTCCTTCTTCCCCGAGGTCACCATCGTCTTCGACGTCGCCGACGTGGAAGAGCGCCTCCACATCCCGCTCCTGCTCAGCAACTACGGTTACACCACCTACAGGGGTTCTTGATGAAGCTCAGCCTTGGTCCCAACCGCTACGGCAAGGCCGAGTGCCGCCTGGTCCGGGTCGTGCGCGACGGCGACCGCCACGAGATGATCGACCTCAACGTCAGCACGTCGCTCTCGGGCGATCTGGAGGCCACCCACCTGACGGGCGACAACGCGGCCGTGCTGCCGACCGACTCGCAGAAGAACACCGTCTACGCCTTCGCGCGGCGGTTCGGCATCCCCTCCATCGAGGAGTTCGCGCTGCGTCTGGGCCGTCATTTCGTCGCCACCCAGGAGGCCGTCCACCAGGCGGACGTCAGGATCGAGCAGTACGGCTGGCACAGGCTGGGCGGCCACTCCTTCTCCCGCGCCGGAGACGAGGTGCGGACGGCGGACGTGACGGTGACCGAGGACGCGGCGTGGGTGACGGGCGGCCTCACCGGGCTGACGGTGATGAACACGACGGACTCGGAGTTCCACGGCTTCCCGCGCGATGAGTACACGACGCTGCCGGAGACCAGAGACCGGATCCTCGCCACCGCCGTGGACGCGCGGTGGCGGTTCGGGACGCTGGACGTGGCGTGGAACGAGGCGTACTCCGCGATCCGCGAGGCGATGATCGGCGCCTTCGTCGAGACCTACAGCCTCTCCCTCCAGCAGACGCTCTTCGCGATGGGCTCCCGGGTGCTGGAGAAGGTGCCCGAGGTCGCGGAGGTCAAGCTGGCGCTGCCCAACAAGCACCACTTCCTGGTCGACCTGGAGCCGTTCGGGCTGGACAACCCGAACGAGGTCTTCTTCGCCGCCGACCGCCCCTACGGGCTGATCGAGGGGACCGTCACCCGCGAACCGGCCGACGGCGCGGAAGAGGGCACGGCATGGAGTTCCTGAGCCCCGCCACCTGGCCGGAGGCACTGGCCGTCAAGGCCGACCGGCCCGACGCGGTGCCGATCGCGGGCGGCACGGACGTCATGGTCGAGATGAACTTCCGGCGCCGCCGCCCGGCACTGCTGCTGGACCTCACCCGGATCGGGGAGCTGGCCTCCTGGCGGGAGCAGGGCGGGCGGATCAGGATCGGCGCGGGCCTGTCCTACAGCCGGATCATGGACGAGCTGGGCGGCAGGCTGCCGGGCCTGGCGATGGCGGCGCGGACGATCGGGTCGCCGCAGATCCGCAACCGGGGGACGCTCGGGGGGAACCTGGGCTCGGCCTCCCCCGCGGGTGACGGCCATCCGCCGCTGCTGGCCTGCGGCGCCGAGGTGGAGCTGGCCTCGGCGCGCGGGACGCGGCTGGTGCCCGTCGCGGAGTTCTTCACCGGCCCCAAGCGCAGCGTCCTGGCGGGCGACGAGCTGATCGCCGCGGTGCACGTCGCGGCGGCCGAGGGCCCGCAGCAGTTCGCCAAGATCGGCACCCGGAACGCGATGGTCATCGCGGTCAGCTCGTTCGCGCTGGCCCTGGACCCGGCGCGGCGGAGCGTGGGGACGGGCATCGGGTCGGCCGGGCCGACCCCGCTGCGCGCCCCGCGGGCCGAGGCGTTCGCCGCCACCGAGCTACCGTGGGAGGACAGGGGCGCGCTGGATCCCGAGGCGGCGCGGTGGTTCGGCGAACTGGTCGCCGCCGCCTCCGCGCCGATCGACGACCTGCGCGGCAGCGCCTCCTACCGGCGCCACACCCTCGCCGTTCTGGCACGGCGCACACTGACCTGGGCCTGGAGCGACCTATGCGGGTGACCTGCAAGATCAACGGAATGGACCGCACCGCCGACGACGTCTGGGAGGGCGAGAGCCTGCTGTACCTGCTGCGCGAGCGGCTCGGCCTGCCGGGCAGCAAGAACGCCTGCGAGCAGGGCGAGTGCGGCTCGTGCACG
>JAFACJ010000903.1 GCA_023425615.1 Actinomycetes bacterium | reverse complement strand
CCTTCTGATTGTGCTTGTCAAGACGGGCCTGGTGATGGGCCTGCTGTACGGACTCTTCGCGTACGGCCTGAGCCTGATCCTCGCCGTCAACAAGGTGTTCCATGTGGCGCAGGGCGCGACCTTCGTGTTCTCCGCCTACATCTTCCTGACGCTGGGAACGACACACGAGCTCCCCCTGGTCGTCGCCTTCGCCGGCGCGGTGCTCGCCGCCGCCGTCGTCGCCGCGGGCATGGAGTACCTCGTGTACCGGCCGCTGGCCAGGCGGAACGCCGACCCGATCGTCGTGCTGGTCGCCTCGCTCCTGCTCGTGGCGTTCACCCAGTATGTGATCGAACTGCTGTGGGGCGCCGGCGTGGTGTCCGTCAAGACGCCAGGCTGGTTCGGCTGGTCGACCGAGGTGCTCGGCCTGCGGCTGGAGGCCTACGACGTCAGCGTGCTGGTCGTGAGCCTCCTGATCTTCGTGCTGATGCACGGGTTCCTCAACCGTACCCGCGCCGGGCTCGAATTCCGGGCCGTCGGCGACAACCCCGAACGCGCCAAGGCCCTGGCGATCGATCTGGACCGGGTGTTCCTCCGGTCCATGGTCCTGGGCTCGGTGCTCGTCGTGCCCGCCGCGGTGCTGCTGTCCCTCAAGGCGCCGATCCACCCGAGCATGGGCTTCGACCTGCTGCTCAAGGCCGTGATCGCGCTGACGATCGGCGGCATGGGCAGGATGAGCGGCGCCCTCATCGGCGGGCTCCTCGTCGGTCTGACCGAGGCGCTGCCGCCCTTCTGGCTGCCCACCGAGTGGGGGGAGTTCGTCCTGTTCATCGTGGCGCTGGCCTTCGTCATCTTCCGGCCGACCGGACTGGTCGGCAACAAGCGCAAGCCGCGCAAGACAGCGCGGTCCGCGGCCCGGCCCGCGGCCGCCGTCGTGGAGGGGTGAGCCGACCATGGGCTACTACCTGATCAGCCTTCTGGGCCTGGTGCCCATCTTCGTCATCCTGGGCATCTCGTTCAATCTGCTGCTCGGCTACGGCGGGCTGCTGTCGGTGTCCCACGGCGCGTTCTTCGGCACGGGCGCCTACACCACCGCCATCCTGATCAAGGACTACCACCTGGAGTTCCTGCCCGCCGTGCTCGCCGGCGCCCTCCTGGCCGGCGTGGTGAGCGTGACCGTCGGCTACGCCGCCGGGCGGCTGTCCGATGAGTTCCTGTTCATCGTGACGATCGCGGTGCAGGTCGCGCTCGTCGAGCTGTTCAACAACCTGGCGCTGACCGGGCGCTCGGCCGGCATCTCCGGCATCCCCCGCCCGACGATCCTCGGCTACCGGTTCGACAGCGGCCTCAAGGTGATGATCCTGTCCTGGGTCGTCTGCGCCGTCATCGCCGTCCTGTGCTGGCGGGTCGTGCGCTCGCCCTACGGGCGGCTGCTGAAGGCGCTGCGCGAGGACGTCCCCGCCGCGCGGTCGCTCGGCAAGCGGGCGCTGTGGACCAAGGTCACGGTCTTCGCCTTCAGCTCGGCGATCGCCGGTGTCGCGGGCGGCCTGTACGCGAGCCACACCCTCTACATCAGCCCCGCCGAGTTCACCCTCGACCGTTCGGTGGAGATCCTGTCGATCACCATCATCGGCGGCCTCGCCGCGTACTGGGGACCCTTCCTCGGCGCCGCCGTCGTGCTCGCGATCCCCGAGGCGCTGAGCTTCGCCGACATCCCCGACTCGGTCGCCGGCCCCATCAACGGCATCGTCTACACGCTGGCCGTCCTGCTGCTGCTGATCTACCGGCCCCAGGGCATCCTCGGGCGCGGCGCCGCGCAGGAGGCCGAGCGCGAGGCGCGGCGCAAAGCCGCCAAGGCGGGCCGCGAGGACGCCGCGGAGCCGGCACCGGAGTCTTCGGAACCGTTCCCGGCGCTGCGGCGGGGGGACGGCGGCCCTGACCGCGCCGAGACGCTGCGCTGCGAGGACCTCGGCATCTCCTTCGGCGGGCTCAAGGCGGTGGACGGCGTCACGCTGGAGATCCGCCCCGGCAAGATCACCGCGCTGGTCGGGCCGAACGGAGCGGGCAAGACCACGGTCTTCAACCTGCTCAGCGGCGCGCTGAAGGCCGACACCGGCCACACGTTCTACGGCGACCAGGACATCTCCGGCCTCAGCATCGAGCGGCGGGCGCAGCTCGGCGTCGTGCGCTCCTTCCAGGAGGTCCGCCTGTTCGAGAACATGACGGTGCGGGAGAACATCCACGTCGCGATCACCGACATCCGCGAGGAGTCGCTCATCGGGCAGTTCTCCCCGGCGTCCTTCCGCCGGAGGGGCGGGGAGGAGGCGCGGGCCGAGGAGATGCTCCGCGCGCTCGGCCTCCACGGCAAGCGGCACACCCTGGCCCGCGACCTGTCCTACGCCGAGCAGAAGATGCTCATGATGGGCCGCCTGCTGGCGACCGGCGCCAGCTGCTACCTGCTCGATGAGCCCATGTCCGGCCTCGACCAGGGCGCCCGCGCGCAGCTCTCGGAGCTGCTGCGCCGCATGGTCGAGGGCGGCACCTCGATCTGCATCGTCGAGCACAGCATGCAGGTCGTCCGCGAGGTCGCCTCCTGGGTGATGTTCCTCGACCACGGTCGGCTGCTCACCGAGGGCACACCGGAAGAGGTCATGAACGACCCCGCGCTGACCGCGATCTACTTCGGGCACGCCGCGGCCTAGCCACCTGACGAACGAGAAAGGAGAACGGCAACCATGAACCAGTCCAAGGTGGTCGTCGTCACCGGAGGAGGCGACGGGATCGGCCGCCGCATCGTCGATCACCTCGCGGCCGAGGGATGGGGCGTGTGCGTCGCCGACATCAACGAGGACGCGGCGCTGCGCGCCGCGGACGAGTTGACCGCGGCGGGACACCGCGTCGTGGCGTTGCGCGCCGACGTCTCGGTGGAGGGCGACGTGGAACGGGTCGGCGCGGTCGCCGAGGCCGAACTGGGCCCGCTCACCGCGTGGATCAACAACGCGGGCAACACCCGTCCGGCGATGCTGCTCAAGATGGAGACCGAGGCGTTCGACAGCGTGGTCGCCGTGCACGCGCGCGGGACGTTCCTGGGCACCCGCGAGGCGGCGCGGCGGATGGTCGCCAGCGGCACGGCGGGCGTCATCGTCAATGTGACCTCCTCGGCCGGTCTGGGCGGCACGGTCGGCCAGATCAACTACTCCGCGGCCAAGGGGGCGATCATCGCGATGACCAAGTCGGCGGCCAAGGAGCTGGGGCGGTACGGGATCCGTGTCAACGCGGTGGCACCGTCCGCCGCCACCGAGATGACGCGGACCATCATGAACGACCCGAAGTTCACCAAGACCTATCTGTCGCGCATCGCCCTCGGCAGGTTCGCGACCGCAGAGGAGATGGCGCCGACGTTCGCGTTCCTGCTGTCGGAGGGCGCCGGGTACCTGACCGGCCAGGTGGTGTCGGTCGACGGCGGCACGTACATGGTCTCCTGAGGCGTGGCGGGACGGAGGCGACGGAAGAGAGGGGAAGACAGGTGGCGCGACTGGCGGGAAAGGTGGCGCTGATCACCGGCGCCTCGGGCGGGCAGGGAGCCGCGGAGGCGCGGCTGTTCGCCGCCGAGGGCGCGGCGGTGGTGATCGCGGACGTCCTGGTCGAGCAGGGCGAGGAGGTCGCGGCCGAGATCGCCGCGGCGGGCGGGCGCGCGGTCTTCCGGGCGCTCGACGTGACGGACGAGGACGGCTGGTCCGCGCTCGTCGCAGGCATCGAACGCGACTTCGGCGGGC
>JAFACJ010000891.1 GCA_023425615.1 Actinomycetes bacterium | reverse complement strand
TCATGAAGATCTCGGAGTGCGCGAAGTTGATCAGCCGCAGGACGCCGTAGACCATCGTGTAGCCGAGCGCCACCAACGCGTAGATCGAGCCGACGGTGACGCCGTCGACCGTGTTGGCCCAGAACTGGGAGGTGAAATCGTGGAGCATCCACATGTCCTCGTGTACGGAACGGGGGGCGGGAACCGAGGTTCCCGCCCCCCGTTCAAGCCGACGGAAGAGTCAGGGACTCAGGGCGTCGGAAGCTTGCTGGCGTCGCCGAGGAACTCCAGCTTGCCGGCCTTGACCTGGAAGTAGAAGATCGACTTGTCGGTGATCTCGCCGTTCGCCTCGAACTTGATCGGCTTGGAGACACCCTTGATGTCGACGGTCTTCAGATAGTCGTTGATCTTGTCGGGCGTGTCGGCGCCGGACTTGATCGCGGCCAGGAAGATGTTGGCGGCGTCGTAGCCCTCGGCGGAGTAGGTGCCCTGGTCGACGTTGAACTTCTTCTTGTAGGCGTCGATGAACTGGCCGACCGCGGGGTTGTCCGGGGTCGGGTTCACCGACTGGCAGGCGCAGGACAGCAGCGCGCCCTCGGCCTGCTTGGCGCCGGCGGTGTCGATCAGGCCCTGGTCCAGCGCGCCGTCGTCGGAGAAGAAGATGGCCTTGTTGCCGCCGTCGCGCAGCTGCTTGAGCAGCTTGCCGCCGGCGGCGTAGTAGCCGGCGAAGAAGATGACGTCGGGGTCGGCGGCCTTGATCTTGTTGACCGTCGAGGAGTAGTCGGTGGCGTCGGGGTCGATCTTGTCGCTGCCCGGGGTGATGCCGTCGGCCTTCAGCTGCTCCAGGAACTTGCCGGCCAGGCCGATGGAGTACTCCTCGTTGTCATCGACGAGGAAGACCTTCTTGGCCTTGAGCTGCTCGACGACGGCCTTGGCGTCCACGGCGCCCTGGGAGTCGTCGTTGGTGATGATGCGGTGCCAGTACTTCCAGCCGTTGGAGGCCAGGGCCGTGCTGGTCGCCGAGGGCGAGATGCTCGGGATCTGCGCCTCTTCGAACTTGGGCACGACGGCCTTGGACTCGCCGGAGAACGCCGGGCCGATGATGGCGACCGGCTCGTCCTCGATCAGCTTGTCGGCCTGGCCCGGCGCCACGGTCGGGTCGCCCTTGGTGTCGTACTTGACGAGGGTGACCTTCTTGGCGGGGCTCGCCGCGTTGTACTGCTCGACCGCCAATTCGATGGCGTTGGAGATGTTGATACCCAGCTGCGCGTTCGGTCCGGTCTGCGCGCCGATGAAGGCGAGCTTGACCTCGCCGCCCGACTCGCCCTGGTCATCCCCGCCGCCACATGCGGTCAGCGCGAGACTCGCTGCGCCGAGCACAGCGAGGAGGCGCATCGTGGGGGGTACACGTTTCATGCCGGGTCTCCTTCTCGAACCGCAGCCCCAGAGCTGTCGGTCAATGGGAACGATTGGCCGAAACGTACTGAACGAACCACTGGAACACCAGGCCAGAGGCGGTCTCCCGACATCGTGATGCAGACTCGTGACCTTGCCGCAATCAAGATAAAATCTACGAAATAGGCATTTAACACCTAAAAGTGCATGGACTATTCGCGTTTAGTATCCGCATTCGCCTCTGATGCCGAGCTTTCCAGAACCGCCTCCGCCACCTTGCGCATCGTCAGCCGCCGGTCCATCGAGGTCTTCTGGATCCAGCGGAAGGCCTCCGGCTCGGTCCAGCCGTGCTGCGTCTGCAGCCTGCCCTTGGCGCGGTCCACCACCTTGCGGGTCTCCAGCCGGTCCTTCAGCGAGGTGACCTCCGACTCCAGCTGCCGGATCTCCTCATAGCGCGAGACCGCCATCTCGATGGCCGGCACCAGGTCGGCCTTGGTGAACGGCTTGACCAGATACGACATCGCGCCCGCGGCGCGGGCCCGCTCGACCAGCTCCCGCTGGGAGAAGGCAGTGAGCATGATCACAGGCGCGATCCGCTCCCCCGCGATGCGCTCGGCCGCCGAGATGCCGTCCAGGATCGGCATCTTCACATCCAGGATCACCAGATCGGGGCGCAGCTCTCCGGCGAGCTTGACCGCGGTCTCACCGTCTCCGGCCTCACCGACGACGACATAACCGTCCTCTTCCAGCATCTCCTTGAGGTCGAGCCGGATCAGGGCCTCGTCTTCCGCAATGACAACTCGCTTGGCGCTCTCACTCACGCACATGAGACTACAAGGAACCGGTACTCTGGTGCCTGCCCGTGACCGTCCGACGGTTTCCGGGAAATGCCCCAGTACTCCAACCGGCAGAGAGGGCGGTCTCAAACACCGTACAGTGTGGGTTCGAATCCCACCTGGGGCACGCTTCGACAAGTGCGAGAGCCGCCCACCGGCGAAGGTGGGCGGCTCTTTCGTCTTCGCGAGCGGCGTGGTTCAGGGGGCGGCGATGGCGTCGCCGAGCCGGTGCACGCGCAGCGCGTTGGTGGAGCCGATCGTGCCGGGCGGGGAGCCGGCCACGATCACCACGAGGTCGCCCTTCTGGCACCGGCCGATCTCCAGCAGCGACTGCTCGACCTGGGCGACCATCTCATCGGTGTGGTCGACGTGCGGGACCAGGAAGGACTCCACGCCCCAGGTGAGGGACAGCTGGCTGCGGGTGCGCTCGACCTCGGTGAAGGCCAGCAGCGGGATAGGGCTGCGGTAGCGGGCCAGCCGCCGCGCCGTCTCGCCGGACATGGTGAAGGCGATGAGCGCCTTGGCGCCGACGATCGCGCCGACCTCCGCCGCGGCGCGGGCGATCGCGCCGCCCACCGTCTCGGGGACGCGCTCCAGGCTGGGGTCGGCGTGGAGGGTCGCCTCCTCGGCCGCCGCGGCGATCTTCGACATCGTCTGGACCGCCTCGATCGGATACTGGCCGACGGCGGTCTCACCCGAGAGCATCACCGCGTCGGCGCCGTCGAAGATCGCGTTGGCCACGTCGCTGGCCTCGGCCCGGGTGGGCCGGGCCGCGCTGATCATCGACTCCAGCATCTGGGTGGCCACGATCACCGGGTGCGCCTTGTCGCGGCACAGCTCGATGGCGCGCTTCTGCACGATCGGGACCTGTTCCAGGGGCAGCTCCACCCCGAGGTCGCCGCGGGCGACCATGACGCTGTCGAAGGCGGCGACGATCTCGGGCAGCGCCTGGACCGCCTGCGGCTTCTCGATCTTGGCGATGAGGGGGACGCGGATGCCCTCCTCCTCCATGATGCGGTAGCACTCCTGGGCGTCGGCGGCGTTGCGCACGAACGACAGCGCCACCATGTCCACGCCGGTGCGCAGCGCCCAGCGCAGGTCGGCCTCGTCCTTCTCGGTCAGCGCGGGGACGCTGACGGCGACGCCCGGCAGGTTCAGGCCCTTGTTGTCGGAGACCATGCCGCCGACGACGACACGGGTGAGCACCCGCGGCCCGTCGACCGAGACGACCTCCAGTGCGACCTTGCCGTCGTCGATGAGGACGGTGTCGCCGGCGGCGACGTCACCGGGCAGGCCCTGGTAGGTGGTGGAGACCTCCCTGCGGCTGCCGGCGACCGCCTCGGTGGTGACGGTGAACTCATCGCCCACGTTGAGCCGTACCGGACCGTCGGGGAAGCGGCCCAGCCGGATCTTGGGGCCCTGGAGGTCGGCCAGCACGCCCACGGCGCGGCCGGTCGCCTCCCCCGCCTCGCGCAGGTAGCGGTAGACCTCCGCGTGCTGCTCGTGCGATCCGTGGCTCATGTTCAGCCGGGCCACGTCGATCCCGGCCTCCACGAGTGCCTTGATCTGCTCACGGCTGGAACACGCCGGTCCGATGGTACTGACGATCTTCGCTCGACGACTCACGTGTTCCACCCTAGGTAGTTACCGGCCGGTATGCGCATCTTCCCAGCCAGGCATCACCGTCTGTTCATCGAGAACTTCTCACAGTGGTCTAGACCACCACTTCGGCGGCTCGTCCGGCGTCCTTCGCGGCGGGCGCCAGGCGCCGGCGGCACGTCCAGGCCAGCAGCGCGCCCGCCGCGACGGAGATCGGCGGGACGAGGAAGGCGGGGTCCGGGCCCAGCCGGTCCACGAGCTGTCCGGAGACCGCCGCGCCCAGCGCGGTGCCCAGCGCCATCGCGCCGTTCAGCCAGGTGTAGGCCTCGGTCTTCACCGCGGCCGGCACCAGGGCGTCGAGCAGGGTGTAGCCGGAGATGACGCAGGGCGCGATGACGAGCCCCGCCACCGCCGCCGCCCCGTACAGGGGACCGAGCGAGGAGACCAGGGCGGGGCCGGTCATGGCCGTGGCCAGCAGGCACAGCAGCAGCGTCAGCC
>JAFACJ010000845.1 GCA_023425615.1 Actinomycetes bacterium | reverse complement strand
CCCCCCCGGGGGGGCCCCCCCCGCGGCCCCCCCCCCGGGGGGGATCAGACGATCGCGGCCGCGGCGAACACCGCGTCGAACCGCTTGCACCAGATGACGACCGACTGGTAACGCGTCATGTCCGTTCCGGGCGGCACCTGGTAGTTGGAGCTGCCCGTGTTGCCCTTCAGGGTGCCCAGCGTGAGGTATTCGGAGCCCAGTTCGCCGACCTGGTCATAGGGCCGGGGCGACAGGACGACCTTCACGTCGGGCCCGTTGGAGGTGTTGAGGTCCTCCAGGCGCAGCGTGTAGGAGCCGTCGGGCCGCCGGTAGACCTTCACCGTCCCGGTGGTCTCCCCGTGCGAGTAGGAGTGCCAGCCGGCGACCTCGAACACGTTCTCGGGCCCCTGCTGCCCGGCCGGAGCCCCCGGAAGGGCGGGGCCGGCGGTCAGGTCCGCCTCATCGGCCCGCTCGTCGACCCAGAGCTTCCACGGCTGGAACGCGGCCAGGGCGACGACGAGCCCCACCGCTCCCACGAAGGCGACGACCGCCGCCCATCCCTTGCGAGTCATGCCCACGCCTCTCCTCGATCCGGGCCTCCATCCCATCCCCTGGAGGGCCGCGGCACCATGGGCGAGCCGCTTACGAGCCGCTTACGAGCCGGGTGACATGTATGGATTTGTTAAGGAATCATGGCCTCTCGTGTCCCCCTCCGGCGCCTCGGGTAGTGACCACCCATGGACGTCGCATTGGAAGGGAGGCGCACATGACCATCACGGGTATCATCAGCGCCCTGATCTTCGGCGCCATCATCGGGGCGATCGGACGCCTCCTCGTGCCCGGCAAGCAGAACATGCCGATCTGGCTCACCGTCCTGGTGGGCATCATCGCGGCCTTCGCCGGCACCGGCCTGGCCCGTCTGTTCCACCTCAACACCAGGGGCTTCAACTTCTGGGAAGTGCTCTTCCAGATAGTGATCGCGGCCATCGCCGTCTTCATCGTGGCGTCGCTGTGGCCCCGGCGCGGCGGCACCACGCCGCGGGGGTACTGACGCCCGCCGTCGTGGAGGCGGGGCCTCCCCCGAGGCCGCCCGCCTCCATCTGGCGACGGTGAAACCCGCCAAACCACAACAGATCTTCCATATCTTCCCGTAACGTAGGTGTCTCTTCTTCACCACGGGTTCTCGGGGGCGCTCGGATGGAGCCGCACGTTAACGGCCACACTTTCGAGCTGCCCGCGTTCGGCGCACTGCTCCGGCACGCGCTGCCGCGCTTCCTGGAAGGGGTGCTCGCCCCGGTCGCGGTCTTCTATCTGGCGCTGCTGGCGCTCGGCCAGACCGGCGCGGTGGCGGCCGCGGTGCTGTGGGTCTTCGGCGGCATCGCCCTGCGGCTGGCGCGCCGCGGCCCGGTGCCCGGCACGCTGATGCTGGCGGCCCTGGGCGTGAGCGCCCGCGCGGTGCTGGCCTTCGGCACCGGCAACCCCAAGCTCTTCTTCCTCCAGCCGACGCTGGGCACCCTGCTGGTGAGCATGACGTTCCTGGCCTCGGTGCCGCTGGGCCGCCCGATGGCGCAGAAGGTCGCCACCGATCTGGTGCCGCTCCCCGAGGCGTTCCTGGCGCACGGCAGGGTGCGCCGCTTCTTCCTGCGCCTGTCCCTGCTGTGGGCGCTGGTCTTCTTCGCCAACGCGGCGTTCAGCCTGTGGCTGCTGTGGCATGAGTCACTGGAGACGTTCCTGTGGCTGCGCACCTCGGTCGTCGCGCTCGCCTGGGTGGCGGCCGGCGCCGTCTCGCTCCTGGGCTTCCGCCGCATCGTGGCGCGGGTGGGCCGCGAGGCCGCGCCGCAGGCCGGGGCCACCCTCTGACCTGCGCGCCGCGCTCCTGTGGACCGGGGCAACGATTGTTTATCGAAGTCTTGTGGATTCCGAACCGTATGGCACCATCACCCGTCTTAGCCGTTAATGTCTCTCGTACGGGTCTTTGGCCGGGAGGGGTCACCGGCCGGTGCGGGGTTGTTGACGGAGGTTGCGCGGTGCGTCAGGACTTGCGGGGGTTGCGGCTCGTCGGGTTGGTCAGCGTGATGGCGCTGGCCGCCGCCTGTAGCGGCGGGGGCGGCAGCGGACCGGGCTCCAGCGGGGGCGACCAGGCGCAGGAACCGGTCGTCGCGATCACCCCCGCCGACGGGGCGGGCAAGGCGCGGCCCGAGCAGGGCGTCACGGTGCAGGCCACCCTCGGCCGGCTCAAGACCGTGAAGGTCCAGGTCAAGGGCGAGGACGTGCCCGGCGCCCTGTCCGCCGACCAGAAGTCCTGGCGGTCCAGCGGCAACCTGCGGCCCAACGCCGCCTACACCGTCGAGGCGGTGGCCGAGAACGACGGCAAGACCACCACCAAGACCAGCAGCTTCAAGACCCTCAAGCCGACCGCGAGCTTCGGCCTGGAGTACAACATCCCCTCGTCTGGCCAGACCGTCGGCGTCGGGATGCCGATCGTGCTGAACTTCACCCAGCCGGTCAAGGACAGGAAGGCGGTCGAGAGCTCGCTGACCGTCGAGTCCGAGGAGGCCAACGAGGGCGCCTGGTACTGGTACACCGACAAGCAGCTGATCTTCCGTACCAAGAAGTTCTGGAAGGCGCACCAGACGGTCAAGGTCACCGGCCGGCTCACCGGCGTCAAGGCTGCCAAGGGCGTCTACGGCACCAAGGACTTCGCGATCAAGTTCAAGATCGGGACCTCGAACATCAGCACGGTCAACACCAGGACCCACCGGATGGTCGTCAAGATCGACGGCCGCAAGGTGCGGGACGTGGGCATCAGCGCGGGCAAGGCCACCGAGCGCAAATACACCACGACCAACGGCATCCACGTCACGATGGAGAAGAAGAACCCCGAGATCATGATCTCGCCCGGAATCAAGGAAGGGGAGCCCGGCTACTACAAGGAAGTCGTCCCCTACGCGGTGCGGATCTCCTACAGCGGCGAGTACGTCCACTCCGCGCCGTGGTCGGTCGGCTCCCAGGGCAGCGCGAACGTCAGTCACGGATGTGTGAACGCGCCTCCGGAGTTCGCCCAGTGGTACTACAACCAGTCCAAGTGGGGCGACATCGTCACGGTGACGGGCACCGACCGGGAACTGGAGTTCGACAACGGCTACGGCTACTGGCAGAAGTCGTGGAAGGACTGGGTCCTGGGCAGCGCCTTCGACAAGTCCGTCTCCACCGCCCCCGGTCAGACGTCAGCCCCCGCGGCCCCCGCCGCGACCGACCCCGCCGCCACGACTCCCGCTGAGAGCACCACTCCATGATCCGTCGCACCACCGCCGCGCTGCCCGCCGCCGCGGCGTTCCTCCTCGCCTCCGCCTGCTCCGGCGGCGGTGGCTCGGCAGATGTCGCCGAGCAGGCGCAGAGCAAGCCCGCCGCGCCCCAGGTGACCATCACCCCCGCCGACGGGGCCGGCAAGGTACGGCCCGACAGCAAGATCAAGATCGCCGTCACCGACGGGAAGCTGCAGAACGTCGCGGTGACGGTCGGCAAGAAGACCGTGCCGGGCCAGCTGGCGCAGGACGGCACCTCCTGGACGTCCACCTGGACGCTGCGCCCGGGGGCCACCTACAAGGTGACGGCCTCGGCGGCCAACGACGCCCAGAGCACCACGGCCGCCAGCACCTTCACCACGCTGAAGCCCGTGAACACCTTCCAGATCGCCGACATCATCCCCCAGGCGGGGGAGACGGTCGGCGTGGGCATGCCGATCACGATCACCTTCGACCGCGACATCACCGACAAGAAGGCGGTCGAGCGGGCGCTGGAGGTCCGCTCGGAGAAGCCGGCGGTCGGCGCCTGGTACTGGACCGCCGCCAACCAGGTGATCTTCCGGACGAAGAACAAGGCGTACTGGCAGGCGCACCAGAAGGTGAAGCTGACCGCCCACCTGGCCGGGGTGCGTGCCGCCAAGGACGTCTACGGGGCCGCGGACCGCAGCCTCCAGTTCAAGATCGGCAATTCGCAGATCAGCACCGTCGACACCAAGAAGAAGTACATCACCGTCGTCCGCAACGGGAAGAAGATCAAGCACGTCCCGATCAGCGCGGGCAAGGGCGGCCGGGTGGTGGGCGGCATCGACACCTACCTGACCACCAGCGGCACCCATCTGACCATGTCGCGGCACCGGGTCGAGACCATGACGTCGGAATGGATGGGCGGCGACCCCGAGGACAAGGCGAACGGCGGCTACAAGGAGATCATCCCCTTCGCCGTCCGCATCTCCAACTCCGGCGAGTACGTGCACTCCATGGCAGCCCGGGTGTGGGCGATGGGGAGGCTGAACCTCAGCCACGGCTGCGTGAACGCGCCGCCGGAGTTCGCCCAGTGGTTCTACAACAACTTCCAGCGCGGCGACGTCGTCGACATCACCGGCACCAAGCGCCGGGTGGAGTGGAACAACGGCTGGTCCTACTACGAGATGCCGTGGAAGCAGTGGGTCAAGGGCGGCGCGCTGGACCGGGAGATCTCCACCGGTCCCGCGGCAGCCGCGGGCACCCCCTCCTGAACCAGATCCCGCATAGGCGCCCGTTCGGGTCCCTCTTCCGGTAGAACTCCGAGGATGGACATCATCGAGGTGAGGGACCCGGCGGACGGCGACCTGGACGCGTGGCACGCCCTGGTGTCCTCGGCGCACGCCCACGACCACCCCGACGATCCGCCGCCCGAGCCGGAGCACACCGTCGGCTGGCTGCTGGACGGGACGCGCCGGCGGCTGTGGGCGGTGCCGTACGGTGACGCGTTCGGCGCGGTGGCCAGCCTGCGGCTGCCCGGCGCCGCGGAGGTCAGGGCCGGGGAGATCGACATCCATGTGCATCCGGG
>JAFACJ010000815.1 GCA_023425615.1 Actinomycetes bacterium | reverse complement strand
GATCGAACCCGGTGGCGGCGCCGACCGATTTCTCCGGTCGGCAACAAGTCCCTCACGAAAAGTGAACACCACCGCCACAGACACCCCCATTTCGTCGGCTACCCTGCACGCCATCACCTTGACGAACGACCCGGACGGCGTACAGACCATGCCCGCGACCTCGACGAATGGCTCACCCGACACGAAAGCCGCGTTCGTCACCCCGGCGAACGCCCTGAGTAACGCATGGCCTGCTCCCGCCTCCCCAACAGGCGGCTCGACCCCCGCGCCACCCGCTCCCGGCACTTCGGCAAGCACCTCAGACGAGTCCCGAACCGTCCCCATCCCCGTTCTCGTCCCCGGTGCCTTCGCCGGAAGCAGCGTGGTCGGCGACGACCTAGGGAGAAAAGCGGCAACCGTCCACAGCGACGTCGACGGACAGAGAGACGCCAGAGCCTCCCGCACGTCGACCACACCGCTGAACCACATCCGAACCGAAAGACCCGCGTTCGCCCCGGAACGGTGGGCCGAGAGTGATGAGCCGGAACCTGCGCTCACCCCGGGGCGGTGGGCTGCGGGTAGCAAGCTGGAGTTCGCGTTCGCGTTGGGGCGGTGGGCTGGGGGTTATGGGTCTGAGCTTGGGCTCGTGCTGAGGCGGTGGGCTGGGAGTAGCGGGTCGGAGTCTGCGTTCACTCTGGGACGTAGGGCTGCGGGCAGCGGGTCGGGGTTTGCGTTCGGCTCAAAGCAGCGTGCCGAGGGCCTAGAGCTAGGGTCTGCGCTCGTCCAGGGAGCTGAGTCTGTGCCCGCTTTGGGGCGGTGGGCTGTGGGTGGTGGGAACGCTGTGTGCGGTGGGTTCTTTGGCGGCTTGGAGTCGGGTGGCTCTGGGCGAGGTGGGGTCGGGTGCGTCGGCTTCAGGTGGAGTGGCTTTCGGGTGGGAGGCCGGAAGGAGGGCCGCCTTGTGAGGGGAGGCCGTGGTGCTGGGGGTGGTCGGGGCGGCCGACGGGTTCGTGAGACGGTAAAAGGCGGGGGAGTGAGGGGGATGCCTCGTCGTGCCTTCGGCGGCGGGGGGTCGGGGGGTGTCGGCGTCGGCGGCACGGTGGGGGAGAAACCGATCGGCTGCGGCGAAGAGGCCGCCGGCCGCCTGCTCACCAAGAAAGACGGCTGTCGTTGAGCCGGGGGGCTCGACGGCGGATGACCCCAAGGGAAGTGGTAATGGACGTTTCCGAGTTTCCGCGACTCACTGTCATCGGCACCGGTTACCTCGGCGCCACCCATGCGGTCTGCATGGCCTCGCTGGGTTATGAGGTACTGGGCCTGGACGTGGATGTCCGCAAGATCGAGAAGTTGGCGGCGGGAGAGGTCCCGTTCTTCGAACCGGGGCTGCCCGAACTGCTGGCCAAGGCACTGGATTCGGGGAGGCTGCGGTTCACCACCTCCTACCAGGAGGCGGCCGAGTTCGGCGACGTGCACTTCATCTGCGTGGGCACGCCCCAGCAGCCTGGCTCGGACGCCTGCGACCTGCGGTATGTCGATGCGGCGGCGAGTGATCTGGCCGTGCACCTCACCCGCAGATCGCTGATCGTCGGCAAGTCGACGGTCCCCGTCGGCACCGCGGCACGACTCGCCTCCCTGGTACAGGAGCTGGCCCCCGCGGGTGAGGAGGTCGAGCTCGCCTGGAACCCGGAGTTCCTGCGGGAGGGCTTCGCGGTCGATGACACCCTGCGCCCGGACCGGCTGGTGTTCGGCACGACCTCGCAGTGGTCCAGGGACCAGCTGGTCGCGGCCTTCAAACCGATCCTCGACGTCGGCACGCCCGTCGTGGACACCGACCTTGCCACCGCGGAACTGGTCAAGGTGGCGGCGAACTCCTTCCTCGCCACGAAGATCTCCTACATCAACGCCATGGCCGAGATCTGCGAGGCGACCGGCGCCGACGTCAGCGACCTGGCCAAGGCGCTGGCCTTCGACGACCGGATCGGCGGCCGTTTCCTGCAGCCGGGTCTCGGCTTCGGCGGCGGCTGCCTGCCCAAGGACATCCGCGCCTTCGCCCACCGCGCCGAGGAGATCGGTGTCGGCCATGCCGTCTCCTTCCTGCGTGAGGTCGACAACATCAACCGGCGGCGCCGCTCCCGCACCGTCGACCTGGTCCGGGGCCTTCTCGGGGGTCGGCTCGACGGAGCCCACGTCGCCTGCCTCGGCGCCGCCTTCAAACCCAACTCCGACGACATCCGCGACGCCCCCGCCCTCGATGTGGCCCGCACCATGCACGGCCTCGGAGCCCACGTCCGGGTCTATGACCCCGCCGCCCTCGACAACGCCCGCCTGGCCTATCCCGAACTCCGCTACGGAGAGAGCGCCATCGACGTGGCCCGCGACGCCGACGTCGACGTCCTCCTCACCGAGTGGGCCGAGTTCCGCGAGATTGACCCCGCCGCCATGGCCGAGGTGGTCAGCCACCGCCGTATCGTCGACGGTCGCCACGCCCTGGACGCAACCCTCTGGCGCTCCGCCGGCTGGGAATACCGAGCACTGGGCCGCCCCTGACCCCGCCGCCTCTCCTCCCGAGCCCCTTCTGGAGCCGCTCCGCCGAATCCACCCCGGCTCCCGATGCCCGGATCCCCGTTCGGGCCCCCGGCGCTCGCCCGTTGCTCCGGGGGCTCGCCTTCGGATGCGGAAGCCATTCCGCTGCGGACGAAGAGAGGTCCGGCGGGACCTCGGCAAGCACGGATGCCCCGTCGCCGCCACCTTCGTATATGCGCATATACGGCCTCTGCTGGATGCCATGAGATTCATCGATCGCTAGGTCCCTTCAGGTGAGTCGGCATTTCTGACTGACGGGGCGTCGTCCGCTCTAGGTCGTTGGTGCTGATAGCTGGTGCGGTGTCGGCGGTTGGCTGTGGTGCTGGTTGACGGCGGTTGCTGGTGCGGTGTCGGGG
>JAFACJ010000803.1 GCA_023425615.1 Actinomycetes bacterium | reverse complement strand
CGGCGCGGCGGCCGGTTCCACCGGTCCCACCTGGAGATATCACCCGGCGCGCACACCCTCTGACGAAACGAAGTCACCGGACGACCCCTTGACATGCCCCGAAGGCTCCTCTAACAATCGTTCTAGTCAGTCGACTAATTACCCGGACCCACCGGCTTCGAACCGCCAGTCGATCTGCTGTGAACGATGCTGTGGCGAGCATTTTCAAGACCGTTGTCGATACACCTGCGCAAGGCGTCTTTCCGGCTGTCACGATATTCAGGGAGGTGGCGTGAACGGCAGATCTGGCGAGCTTTTCCGTGATCGCGGGATGTATGCGCTGCGGGTCGCCGAGGTCGTTCGCGAGACGGCGGACGCCAGTTCGTTCGTCTTCCATGTTCCCGAGGACCTGTCGGAGAAGTACGCCTACCGGGCCGGCCAGTTCCTGACGTTCCGCGTGGAGCTCGACGGCGTGGCGCATCTGCGGTCGTACTCGATGTCGTCGTCGCCGCTGGTGGACGAGCGGATGCGGGTCACCGTCAAGCGGGTGGCGGGCGGTGTCGTCTCCAACTGGATGAACGACGTGCTCGCGCCCGGCGACGAGCTCGTGGCGACGGTCCCGTCGGGGTCGTTCGTGGTGGACGGCGGCGCCGGTGAGATCGTGGCGTTCGCCGGAGGCAGCGGCATCACGCCCGTGCTCTCCATCATCAAGACGGTCCTGGCGGGGTCGGCGCGCCGGGTGCGGCTCCTGTACGCCAACCGGGACCGGGACTCGGTGATCTTCGGCGCGGAGCTGGCGGACCTGAAGGAGCGGTACGGGGACCGGATCTCGCTGGCGTTCCACTACGACTGCGACTCGGGCCATCTCGGGCGGGAGACCGTCCGCGCCTTCCTGGGAACGTGCGATGACGCCGAGTTCTTCGTGTGCGGGCCGGAACCGTTCATGGACCGCGTCCAGGGCGCGCTGGCCGGAGCCGGCGTCGAGGCGTCCCGCGTCCGCGTCGAGCGGTTCACCCCCGCGTCCGGCGACGACGCCGATCCGGAGCCCGGCGCCGCACCGCCGGTCAGCGTGTCGATCCGGCTAGGACGGCAGAGCGTCACCGGTGAGCCACGGCCGGGTTCCACGCTCCTCCAGGCGGCGCGGGCCCTGGGGCTCAGGCCGCCGTCGTCGTGCGAGACCGGCAGTTGCGCGACGTGCATGGCCCGTGTCGTGGAAGGCACCGCGGTGATGCGCAACAACGAGGCGCTGACGCCCGAGGAGGTCGGCGAGGGCTGGGTGCTGACCTGCCAGGCGGTGCCCACGAGTCCGTCCGTTCGCGTCATCTACGAATAGGAGAGCCGACTGTGGAGCAGCTTGCCGAGCCGGGGACCGCGAGGGTCGCCGTGGTGACGGGCGGTGCGTCGGGGATGGGCCTGTCGGTCTGCCGGCGTCTCGCCGCGTCCGGCCACCGGGTCGCGATCATGGACCTCGACGGACCCGCCGCGCGCCGTGCCGCCGCGGACCTGGAGGCCGCGGGCGCGACGGCGCTGGCGTGCGAGACCGACGTGACCGACCGGGACGCCGTCGAGAAGGCGCTGGCGGAGGTCCGCGGCCGGTTCGGGCCGGTGGAGATCCTGGTGACCAGTGCCGGGCTGGTGGCGTTCGCGCCGTTCACCGACATCACGCTCGCCTCCTGGAACAGGGTCATCGAGGTCAATCTGACCGGTACCTTCCACTGCGTCCAGGCCGTGATCCCGGACATGCTCCAGAGCCGGTGGGGGCGGATCGTCACGATCTCCTCCTCCAGCGCGCAGCGAGGCTCACCGCGCATGGTCCACTACACGGCCTCCAAGGGCGCGGTCATCGCGATGACCAAGGCGCTGGCCCGCGAGTACGCCGCGTTCGGGATCACGGTGAACACCATCCCCCCGTCCGGTATCGACACGCCCATGTCCCGAGGCTCGCAGGCGTCGGGCGACCTGCCCGGCAACGACGTCATGGCCAAGGCGATCCCCGTCGGCCATCTCGGCAGCGGCGACGACATCGCCGCCGCGTGCGCGTTCCTGTGCTCCGATGAGGCCGGCTACATCACCGGCCAGGTGCTGGGCGTCAACGGCGGGGCCGTCATATGAGCGCGTTCCCCGAGGCCGGAGCACGGACGTCGCCCCGTCTGACGCCGTTGGCGCCGGAGCAGTGGGACGAGACGGCCAAGGCGATGCTGCGCGGCCGGGTCGCGCTCGCCGATCGCTACCTGTCACCCGACGCCGACGCCCCGCGCATGCCGAACGTCCTCGGCGTCCTCGGGCACCACCCGCGCCTGGCCTCGGCCTGGCTCGGCTACAACGGCGTGCTTCTCGACGCCCCGGCGCTCGATCCCCGGCTGCGCGAACTCCTGATCCTCCGCGTCGCCTGGCGGGCCCGCTCGCCGTACGAGTGGGTCCAGCACGTCAGGATCGGCAGATCCCTGGGGCTCACCGACGCCCACATCGAGGCTCTCGCCGCGGAGGGGCCGACCGGCCTTTGGACGCCGCTGGAGCGCCTGCTGCTGGCCGCGGCCGACCAGCTCCTGCACGGCAACCGGATCGACGACGCCACCTGGGACGGGCTGGCCGCGCATCTGGACGTGCGCCAGCTCCTGGAGGTCACGTTCGTCGTCGGCAGCTACCTGTGCCTGGCGATGGTCTTCAACAGCGCCGGGCTGGAACTCGACCCGGACATGGATCCGGGTCCGCTACC
>JAFACJ010000782.1 GCA_023425615.1 Actinomycetes bacterium | reverse complement strand
GGCCCGCGCGTACGGGATCCGGCGGACCTCCTTGAGGCCGGTGGCGAGGATCGTGTTGGCCCGGTCCTGGATCCATTTCGTGACATCGGTGTCCGCCGGCCCGCCGTGCGGCGGGTTGTACTTGAAGCCGCCGTCCGACGGCGGGTTGTGCGAGGGGGTGACGACGATCCCGTCGGCGAGGTGCCCGGCGCGGCCCTTGTTCCAGGTGAGGATGGCGTGGGAGACGGCGGGGGTGGGGGTGTAGCCGTCCTGGCGGCGGACGGTCACCCCGTTGGCGGCGCACACCTCGAGGGCGGTGACGCGCGCCGGCTCCGACAGGGCGTGGGTGTCGGCGCCCAGGAACAGCGGCCCGTCGAAGCCCTGCTCGGCCCGGTACTCGCAGATCGCCTGGGTGGTGGCCAGGATGTGCGCCTCGTTGAAGGAGGAGCGCAGCGCCGAGCCGCGGTGTCCGGAAGTGCCGAACGACACTCTCTGCGCGGGGTCCTCGGGGTCGGGCTGGAGGGCGTAGTAGGCCGTGACCAGCCGTGCCACATCGACGAGATCCTCGGGGCGGGCCTGCTGCCCGGCGCGCTCGTTCACCATGGACTGATCTTAGTGGCCGTCCCCGCGCCGGGAGCCGGTTCGCCCGGTTCAGCCCTGCTGGCAGCCGGGGCACCAGAAGAGGTTGCGCGCCTGGACGCTCTCGGTGCGCACGGCCATCCCGCACACCAGGCAGGGCAGCCCGGCCCGCCGGTAGACGTAGACCTCGCCCCCGTGGGCGTCGACCCGCGGGGGGCGCCCCATGGCCTCGGGCAGGTGCTCGTGCCGCACGGTGTCGATCCTGCCCTCCTCCACGCCCAGGGCCATGAGCTCCACCAGGTCCGTCCAGATCGCCTTCCACTCCTGGTGGTCGAGGTCGCGTCCGGCCTTGCGGGGGTCGATGCGGTGCCGGAAGAGCACCTCGGCGCGGTAGATGTTGCCGACGCCGGAGATGACCTTCTGGTCCATGAGCAGCGTGGAGACCGGCTGCCTGCTGCGGGAGACCATGGCCCAGGCGCGTTCGCCGTCGGCGTCCGGGCGCAGCGGGTCGGGGCCGAGCCTGGCGTGCAGGACGTCCTTCTCGGCGGGGGTGAGCAGTTCGCAGGCCGCCGGGCCGCGCAGGTCGCAGTACGTCTCCTCGCCGACGAGGCGCAGCCGGACCTGGCCGACGGGGGAGGGCACGGGCGGCGTCCCCCAGGCGACCTTCCCGTACAGGCCCAGGTGGACGTGGAGCCAGCCGGCGGGGAAGTCGACGAACAGGTGTTTTCCGTGGGCTTCGGCTCCCATGACGGGGGAGCCGTGGATCAGGGCCGCGCCCTCGGAGAACCGTCCCTGGGGGCTGGAGGCCGCGACCGGCCGTCCCGCGAACGCCTCGGCGTACTTGCGGGCGAGACGGTGGATGACATGACCTTCGGGCACGTGCCGACGATACCTCGCGATCCGGTATCCGCCGTCCGATGCCGGTTGGCGGGTGGGATGCCCCTCCCCGTAACGTTTGCGCCGTGAGCACACGCAGCAGGGACCCCGACCGGCGCCGCGCGCTGCTCGAAGCCGCCGACGCGGTGATCCAGCGGGAGGGCCCCGAGGCGTCGATGGCTGCCATCGCGGCCGAGGCCGGTGTCAGCAAGCCGATCCTCTACCGGCACTTCGGCGCCAAGAGCGGGCTCTACCAGACGCTCGCCGAACGCCACAGCCGGGTGCTGGTCGAGGCGATACGGGAGCGGATGCTGGCCGCGGGCGAGCTGAGCGAGCGGGTGCGCGGCGGCATCGACACCTACCTCGCGATGATCTCCGAGAACCTGAACTTCTACCGCTTCCTCATGCACCGGGCCAGGGCCGAGGACTCCGCGGCGCACAGCGTCATGTCCACGGTGATGCAGACCCTGGGCCGGGAGATCGCCGAACTGCTGACGGCCGAGGGCGACGGCGCCCGCGCCCGGGTGTGGGGCCACGCCATCGTCGGGATGGTCCAGAACGCCGGTGACTGGTGGCTGGACCATCCCGAGGTGCCGCGCGAGGCGGTGGTGGGGGCGCTGACCGAGCTGGTGCTGGGCGGCCTGCCCGCGACGGCGTTCGCGGTGCCGGGTCAGGCGCCGCCGGTGATGTCGTCGGCGATGTCGCGGCTGCCGTAGCCCTCGGGCGCGGCGACCTCGACGATCTCCTCGGCGCGGTCGTCGTACTCCAGGCGCAGCGCCTTGGTCATGACCGCGTGCATGTCGTACAGGCAGGTGGTGTAGGTCAGCTCGAGGATCTGCTCGTCGGGCAGGTGCTTCTGCAGCACCGCGAACACCTCGTCGCGGACCCGGCCGCCGCCGAGCACCAGCGCGTTGGTGTAGGCGAGGACGGCGCGCTCCAGTTCGTCGAAGACGTCGCTGACCTCCCAGGACGGAATCGCCTGGATCTTCTCCTCCGGCATGCCGAGCGCGCGCATCTGCTTGCAGTGCTGGGAGAAGACGAACTGGCTGCCCCGCAGGTAGCCGGCCAGCGTCTGGCCCAGCTCGCGCAGCATCGGGTCGAGCTTGACGCCGCGGTAGAGCTGGAAGCCCTTCACGCAGTGCTTGAAGATGGTGCCGTCCAGGGCGAAGGTGGTCCACCAGTCGCCGGGGGTGCCGGTCGCGGTGCCGGGGTTCTCGACGGGGTCGACGCCCTCTCCGAAGAGCCGGTCGTAGAAGAAGAGGACCAGGGGGTCGTCGGTCTCCTCGCGGCGGACCTGGCGCAGTCTCGGCATGTGGCTCCCTCTCAGGCGCTGGTCTGGTTGCGGGTGAGGTCGGCGGCGGTCCGCGGCTCGTGCCTGACGTCCTCGGGCCGGTCGAGCGGGCGGGTCCAGCCCGCGAACTCCACGAGGATGCCGTCGGGGTCCTTGAAGTACAGGGACCTGACGAACACCCCCTCGTCCCAGGCGGGCGCGACGCCGTACTCGCTGTCGTCGTGGTTGAGGATGTTGCCCACCTCCAGCCCCTTGGCGATGAGCTTCTCGCGGTACTCCTCCAGCCTCTCGGCCGGCACGTCGATGGCGATGTGGTTCATCGAGCCGACCGCCGAGAGCAGCTCACCGCTGTCGGGCACCCCTTTGGGCGCGGAGACGCCGGGCACGGCCTCGGGCGCGTCGGCGAACCAGAAGAAGGCGAGCGCGTTGCCGCCCCCCGCGTCGAAGAAGAAGTGCTGCCCGTATCCGAAGGGCAGCTCGATCGTCTTGATGAGGGGCATGCCGAGGAGCCCCTGGTAGAAGTCGACGGTCTGCTTCATGTCGCTGCACACCAAGGCGAGGTGGTTGAACCCCCGCATCTCGAATTCGCCCTGCCCCACGGACCCCACCACCCAAGTAAGCGATTGCTTTCGTGGTTCTATCCTTGCAGCAATCGGGCCATCACAAAACCCTGTGTCCACGTGGTTCTGCTTGGCCTGGCTCCGGGCTAGCGGGTAATGTGCTGCCATCATGCGAACCGAAACGGTCAGCCCGGCCATCCCGCGGGGCGAGCAGCAGTGGTGGTGGCGTCGCTGAGGCGGCGCAGGTTGAGCATGTTCTGAACCCAGCGACCGTCCTCAGGGCGGTCGTTTCGCGTTTCCGTCCTGAGCCGGTCCGGCCAAGAGGAGACCAGGGTGGACAGTCAGACGAGCACGACCTACCGGACGGCCGGTGGGATCACGGTGACCCGCACCGCGGAGCCGGTGGAGGCCGACGGCGAGGAGGGGCTGCTGGCCCGGCTCGTCTCGGCGGTCGAGGCGAGACGCGGCGGCGTCCTCAGTTCGGGCATGGAGTATCCGGGCCGCTACAGCCGCTGGGCGATGGGGTACGTCGACCCTTCCGTGGAGCTGGTCGCCCGGGGGCGGCTGATCAGCGCCAGGGCGCTGAACGCCCGCGGCGAGGTGCTGCGGCCGGCGATCCCCGCGGTCATGCGCCGCGGCGGTGAGACGCGGACCGACCGGCCCGGGCTGGTCGAGGTGTACGTGCCGCGGGGCGAGGAGGTCTTCGCCGAGGAGGAGCGCAGCCGCCAGCCCACCGTCTTCACCGCGCTGCGCGCCGTCGCCGACCTGCTGCGCCCCGCCGACCCCGCCGGCGCCGACCCCCACCTCGGCCTGTACGGCGCGTTCGGCTACGACCTGTCGTTCCAGTTCGAGCCGATCGAGCTGCGCATCCCGCGCTCGCCCGACCACCGCGACCTGGTCCTGCACCTGGCCGACGAGCTGCTGGTGATCGACCGCAAGCGCGAGTCGTGCACCCGCTTCCGCTACGAGTTCGCCCTCGGCGACGGCTCGGGCACCGCGGGGCTGCCGCGGGAGACCGAGCCGACCCCGGTCCCCGAGCTGCGCGAGACGCCCGCCCAGCCGGTGCCAGGCCACTACGCCGGGGTGGTCCGCGAGGCCAAGGAGAAGTTCCTGCGCGGCGACCTGTTCGAGGTGGTGCCCGGCCAGGTCATGTACGCGCCGTGCCACTCGCCCGCCCGGTTCTTCGACCGGCTGCGCGAGATCAACCCCGCGCCGTACGAGTTCTTCTTCAACCTCGGCGAGGGCGAGTACCTCGTCGGCGCCTCGCCCGAGATGTTCGTGCGGGTCACCGGCGACCGCGTCGAGACCTGCCCGATCTCCGGCACGATCAAGCGCGGCGGCGACCCGCTGGAGGACGCCGAGAACATCCGCACCCTGCTCAGCTCCCTCAAGGAGGAGTCGGAGCTGACCATGTGCACCGACGTCGACCGCAACGACAAGTCGCGGGTGTGCGTACCGGGCAGCGTGAAGGTCATCGGGCGCCGCCAGATCGAGATGTACTCGCGGCTCATCCACACCGTCGACCACATCGAGGGGCGGCTGCGTCCGGGCTTCGACGCCCTCGACGCCTTCCTCACCCACATGTGGGCGGTGACCGTCACCGGCGCCCCCAAGACCTGGGCGATGCAGTTCATCGA
The DNA here is from genome assembly GCA_023425615.1 of Actinomycetes bacterium. Lineage (GTDB taxonomy): Bacteria > Actinomycetota > Actinomycetes > Streptosporangiales > Streptosporangiaceae > Actinocorallia. Next base: position 145 of record JAFACJ010000782.1, on the reverse strand, counting down.
GGACCACGAGGAGACGCCGCGCCGCTGGTACGGCGGCGCCGTGGGCTACGTGGGCTTCGACGGCTCGATGAACACCGGCCTGACCCTGCGCACCGCGCAGATCAGCGGCGGCGTCGCGGCGGTGCGCGCGGGGGCGACGCTGCTG
>JAFACJ010000697.1 GCA_023425615.1 Actinomycetes bacterium | reverse complement strand
CTTCTTGCGCGAGCGCCGGGCGCCGATCAGCACCAGCGCGAATCCGGCCAGGACCACGCCGCCGATGATGAGCGCGCGCTTGCGCTGCTCGTCGGTGAGCGGCGAGCCCTCGTCACCGGGCGAGACGATCGAGCCGATCGTCACCGCCACCTGGTTCAGTTCCTCGCGCACCTTGGCGCCGGTGCGGTTGACGACGTGGCTGGGGCTGACCCGGTCGGCGATCGCGTCGATGTTCCGGGCGAGGGCCTCCAGTTCGCCCTCGATCTCCTGCTCGATCCGGTCCGGATCCCTGTCGGCCATCCCGCGCCTTTCGTCGTCGTTCCGGTGGGGGATCAGTCTTGCAGGTCGAGCCCGCTTCCTTTGACCCGAGTGCCGGTAAGTTTGTCCCCTCACCCCCGCGTGACGAAAGGACCCCAGGTGACAGAGCGTCTCCAGCCGGGCGATGAGGCCCCCGACTTCACCCTTCCCGACGCCGACGGCGAGCCCTTCACGCTGTCGTCGCTGCGCGGCGAGAAGGTGCTGCTCTACTTCTACCCCGCGGCCATGACGCCCGGCTGCACCAAGGAGTCCGTGGACTTCGAGGAGGCGCTGCCTGCCCTGGCCGAGGCCGGGGTGCGGGTGGTCGGCGTCTCCCCCGACGCCCCTGCCAAGCTCGTCAGGTTCCGCGAGCGGGACGGCCTGACTTTCCCGCTGCTGTCGGACGCCGACAAGGGCGTCCTGCAGGGCTACGCGGCCTTCGGCGAGAAGAAGCTCTACGGCAAGGTCACCGTGGGCGTCATCCGCTCCACCTTCCTCATCGACGAGGAGGGGAAGGTCGAGAAGGCCTACTACAACGTGAAGGCGACCGGCCATGTGGCGAGGATCCGCAAGGACCTGGGGTTGTAGGCGCGCTGGTAAGGTCGTAGCCGCGTGTGGGGCCGTAGCCCAATTCGGCAGAGGCCGGCGGTTTAGGTCCGTCGTGTTGTGGGTTCAAATCCCACCGGCCCTACGGAACGGAAAGAGGGACAGTCCATCAGCTGTCCCTCTTTTCGCGTTATAAGACCATTTCCCATCCCAACGGTACCCATGTGGTGACAGACCCTGCCTCCCAGAGTCGGTATCTGAAAAAACAGACGGGCGACGGGCGCCGGGGAGCCGTACATTGGACGAGTCCGTGACAGTCGGGAGGGCCTGAGTCGTCATGTTCGTCCGGAGATCGGTCAGAGACCTCCTCCCGGGCGACCACGCATGGCTTCCGTTCGGCTGCCCCGACGAGCAGGCGCACGTCATCGGCTCCTGGATCACCCAGGGGCTGCGGATCCGCGACAAGGTCATCTACGTCACCGACGCCGACCACTGGGAACTGCCCGGCCTCTACGGGCACGACCTGCGCCCCGCCGTCCGGGCCGGGCTGCTGACCCTGATCCCGACGGGCGACGCCTGCCTGACCGGCGGCCTCTTCGACCCGGACAAGCTGCTCGACACCCTCGCGGATGAGATCGCCAAGGCCGAGGAGCAGGAGTTCCGCGGCATCCGGGTCACCACCGAGGTGTCATGGGCGCTGTCCCAGCCGTTCGGCGACTCCCGCCTCGACCTCTGCGAGCGGGAGTTCGGGGAGCGGGTCTGCCCCAGCGTGTCGGTCACCGCGATCTGCCAGACCGACCTGCGCCACTGCTCGCCCGAGCAGTTCGACCTGCTGGACGCCCACCACGAGGTGCGGGTGGTCCCCGATCCCGACTTCGACGACCCGGTGCTCAGCATCACCCGCACCTACCAGCCTCCCGGACTGCGGCTGCGCGGCGAACTCGACGCCGCCAGGCACACGCACTTCGCCGAGGCGCTGAACTCGCTGCGCTCCGGCGGGGGCGGCGACGGCGCCGAGACGGTGCACCTGGACCTATCCGAACTCGACTTCCTCAGCCTCGGGGCGCTGCGGACGATGGTCGACTACACCCGCAGGCGCGGATCGGGCAGCTCCGTGGTGCTGCACCGGGTGGCGCCCGACGTGCGCTCCACCCTGGAGGTGGTCGGCATGCACCGGCTGCCGGGAATCCGACTGGATGAGGACTGATGGCCCTGACCCATGTGGCACTTCCCTACGCGGACGACGAGGAGTTCCTCGACGGCGCCTTCCCGTTCCTGAGCGAGGGCCTGGCGCACGGCGAGACGGTGATGGCCGTGACCTGCGAGCGCAAGGCCGCGCTGCTGCACGAGGAGTTCGGCGCGCGGGTGCAGTACGTCGACCCCTCGCTGTTCTACGAGCATCCCGCCCGTGCCGTCTCGCGCGTGCTGCACCAGATGGAGAGCGCGGAGCTGGAGGGACGCAAGGTGCGGCTGCTGGCCGAGCCCGACTGGCCGGCCCGGCGACCGTGGGAGACCCTGGAGTGGCTGCGGCTGGAGGCGCTGGTCAACGTGGCGCTGGCCGCCACGGACGGCGCCATCATGTGCCCCTACCACCAGGGCCTCCCGGGCCCCGTCCTGGACGGCGCGCGGCGCACCCACCCGTGGTTCGCCAGAGCCGGGCTCTGCCACGGCAACCCCGCCTACCTCGACCCCGCGGTCTACAGCGCGATGTGCGATCTGCCGCTGGAGCCGGCGCCCGCCCTCGCGACGGCGCTCGCCGTCCGCTCGGCCGACCTGCGCGACCTGCGCGCCCTGGTCACCGTGCACGCGCGCGAGCACGGGCTGGCCGGCAGGCCGCTGCACCAGCTCCTGGTCGCCGTCACCGAGGTCGCCACCAACGCGCTCTTCCATGGCGCTCCGCCGGTCGTGGCACGGGTGTGGCGGGAGGAGGACGCCCTGCTGTGCGAGGTGTCCGACCGCGGGCACTGGCGGCCCGAGGAGTGTCACGGGCCCGGCTGGCTCCCGCCCGGCCTCGCCGAATCGCCGCGCCTCGGCCTGTGGGCGGTGCGCATGCTGTGCGCCATGGTGCAGATCAGAACCGGTCAGCAGGGCACGCAGGTACGTATCCGCACCCCGCTCGACCCCTGAAATGCATGTGCATATGCAATGCTCACGATTTTCCCCGTTCGCCTGTCGTGACTCACCCGACAATGTCGGTGACCGGGCGTACGCTTGGTCACGTGAAGGAACGCATTCCCGCCACTTCACCCAGGAGGGAGCATGGTCACCTGGTGCACGCAGCGTGCGGTCGGTGAACTCCGGTCCGGCGACCACGCATGGCTGGCCTACTCCCATCCCGACGAACAGCGGCGCATCGTCGGTGACTTCGTCTACGACGGGCTGGACGCGGGCGAGAAGGTCATCTACGTGGCCGACGGCACCCGCCCGCGTGACCTGCCCGGTCTGCTGTCCTTCCATCAGATCGACGCCACGCCCTTCGCCGAGGCCGACCATCTGTCGGTGATCCCGTGGTACCGTGCCTGCTCCCGTGACGGGCGCGGCCATCCCTCCGCACTCGCCAAGACCCTGGAGCAGGAGATCTCCCTCGCCCTGCGCCAGCGCTTCCACCGCATCCGCATCACCGCGGACATGACCTGGGCCGCCGGGCTCCCCGGCGGCGACCGGTTCCTGCTCGACTGCGACTGCGGGCTGGAGGAGCTGGTCGGGCCCAGCACCCTCATCACCGCGCTCTGCCAGGTGGACCGCCGCCGCTGTGCTCCCGAGGCGCTCACCGCGCTCCAGAACCACCATGAGGTATTCGTCGAAGTGAATCCCGAGTACGACGACGGCGTGCTCCGCATGATCCGGACGTACGCTCCCCACGGCCTGCGCTTGGAAGGGGAGATCGACGGAGCGCGCCACCATGTCTTCACCCGCACTCTCACCGCCGTGAGCGATCCGGGCAGCGAGGTACATCTGGAATTGGCGAACCTCAGGTTCATCGATCTGGGTACCCTGAACCTCCTGAGCACGCACGCGCTCACCCTCACCCGGGGCAACGGGCTCGTCTTGGACAACCCCACACCCGAACTGGAGAACGTGATCGAGATGGTGGGTTTCCACCGGCTCCCCGGCATCACCCGCGGCCAGGGCTGGAGGTCCGCCTCGTGAGCCCTGACCCCTCGGATCCCTCCCCCTTCATCCACCAGGCCCTGCTGCACGGCGGGATCACCGAGTTCCTCGACACCGCCGTCCCGTTCCTGCGCGGCGGTCTGGAGGACGACGACCACGTCCTGGCCGTCGTCCCCGCGGCCCGCCATGACGCGCTGCGGGAGTGCCTGGGATCGGACGGCACCGAGGTGACTTTCCTCGACGCGGTCGGCTTCTACCAGCACCCGGTCCGCACCATCGCCACCTACCAGGACGTGGTGGTCGGCGCGCGCCCGCGACGGGTGCGCGCCCTGGCCGAGCTCGACTGGAGTTCGCGGTTCCAGGAGTGGGAGTACCGCGAGTGGTACCGCTACGAGGCGCTGGTGAACGCGGTGTTCAACGGTTCGGGTGTCCGTGTCATCTGCTCCTACGACCGCTCGCGGGTGCCGCCTCCCGTCGTCGAGGAGGCGAGGCGCACCCATCCCGAGCTGTTCGAGGACGGCCCCTACCCGTCCTACAACGACAGGTACGCCCATCCCGCGCGCTACAGTTCCGGCGTCGACAGGCTCCCGCTGCCCGAGGTTCCCGACGGCGCCCGGCGCCTGCGCCTGACCTCCCTCGACCTCGCCCCGCTGCGCGCCTTCCTCCAGGAGCGTGCCCGCCGCGAGGGCCTGCCCGAGGACCGGACCACCTCGCTCGTCATGGCGGTCAACGAGATCGCCGCCAACGCGGTGATCCACGGCACCCCGCCGATCGAGTTCCGCATCTGGCGCCACGACAGGGTGCTGCACTGCGAGGTCGCCGACACCGGCCTGTGGCACCCCGACGGCCTGGTCGGCTTCCTCCCCCCGGAGACCGCGACCGACGGCGGCTTCGGCCTGTGGAGCGCCCGCATGCTCGTCGACCTCCTGGAGATCCGAGCCGGCTACCACGGCACCCGCGTACAGATGCGCATGGTCTGCTGACCCGACCGCCCGCAGCGAAGCGAGGATCGGTCGGGTCACCTCGGGGATCTGGGGGTCACCCCCCAGATAAACAGGCCGACCGCAGCGAAGCGAGAATCGGTCGGGTCACCTCGGGGATCTGGGGGGCACCCCCCAGATAAACAGGCCGACCGCAGCGAAGCGAGGATCGACCAGGGCACTTCGGGGCCTGGAGGCCGCCACCAGATGAGCAGCCCACCCCCAGCGAAGCGGCGGTCGGCCGAAGCGCCTCGGCGAATCGGGGTCGGTCCTCAGGTGGGCGGGGCTCAGCTCAGGTAGGCGGCCAGAGCGCGGAAGGCGCGGCCGCGGTGGCTGATCGCCGACTTCTCACGGGGTGTCAGTTCCGCGGTGGTCCTGCCCTGTTCGACGAGTTCGAAGACGGGGTCGTAGCCGAAGCCGCCGGTGCCGCGCGGCTCCCTGGTGATGCGGCCTTCCATCCGGCCTTCCACGACGTGTTCGCGTCCGTCGGGGTAGGCGATCGCCGCGGCGCACACGAAGTGCGCGGAGCGCTCCTCGTCGGGGACGTCGGCGAGCTGGTCGAGGACGAGTTCGAGGTTGGCCGTGTCACGGCCGCCGGGGTGTGCCGCGCCGAACCGGCCCGACCAGCGTGCCGACAGCACGCCCGGCATGCCGTTCAGGGCGTCGACGCACAGGCCCGAGTCGTCGGAGACGGCGGGGAGCCCGGTGTGCGCGGCGATCGCCCGCGCCTTGAGCAGGGCGTTGCCGGCGAAGGTGAGCTCGGTCTCGGCGACGTCCGGGGCGTCGGGGTACTCCTCCAGGCCCACCACCCGGTAGGAGGTGAGCAGGTCCCGCAGCTCGACGATCTTCCCCTGGTTGCGGGTGGCCAGCACCAGCGCCCGCGTCATCGCGCGAGCGCCTCCTTCTGCATCATCGACAGGTCGGCGCAGCCGAGCTGCGCCAGGTCCAGCAGCTCGTTCAGCTGCTCGCGGGAGAAGGGCACGCCCTCGGCGGTGCCCTGCACCTCGATGAGCCTGCCGTCGCCCGTGCACACCACGTTCATGTCGGTGTCGGCCCTGACGTCCTCCTCGTAGCACAGGTCGAGCCGTGACTCGCCCTCCACGACGCCGACGCTGACCGCGCACACCGAGGCGATGAGCGGGTCGCCCTTGGTCAGCTTGCGGTCGCGCATCCAGGTGAGGGCGTCCGCGAGCGCCACGTACGCGCCGGTGATGGCGGCCGTGCGGGTGCCGCCGTCTGCCTGCAGCACATCGCAGTCCAGGGTGATGGTGCTGCCGGCGAACGCCTTGAAGTCCACGCACGCCCGCAGGGAGCGCCCGATCAGCCGGGAGATCTCCTGGGTGCGCCCTCCGAGCTTGCCGCGCACCGACTCCCGCTCGTTGCGGGTGTTGGTGGCGCGCGGCAGCATCGAGTACTCGGCGGTCAGCCAGCCCAGGCCGCTGTCCCGTCTCCAGCGCGGCACCGAGTCCTGCACCGAGGCCGCGCACAGCACCCGGGTGCCGCCGAACTCCACCAGCACGGAGCCTTCCGCGTGGTCGAGCCAGCCGCGCTGGATACGGACATGTCGGAGCTGGTCGTTCACACGACCGTCAGGGCGAGCCATGGCCACAGCCTACCGGTGCGTTCAGAGCCGGTAGACGGCCCCGCTGCGGGCCAGATCGATCGGTCCACGGTAGGCGCCGGTCTTGGCCTCCACGAGCGATTTCTCCTCTTCGTTCCATGGCACGAGATGCGTGAGCACCAGCCGTCCCACCCCGGCCCGCTCGGCGTAGTCGGCCGCCTCCTTGGCCGTCAGATGCAGGTCCGGCGGGTTGTCGCCCTCCAGGAAGGACGCCTCGCACAGGAACAGGTCGGCGCCCTCGGCCAGGCGCACCAGGGTCTCGGTCAGGCCGGTGTCGCCGGAGTAGGCGAGCGTGCCGCCCCCGGCGGAGGTGATGCGGAACCCGTAGGACTCGATGACGTGGTTGACCGGTTCACAGATGATCTCGAACGGGCCCGCCTCGAACTTGCGGGCCAGGCCGGTGAAGTCAAAGGTGTCGGTCATGCCGGGATTGAGTTCGAGATCGTAGGCCTCGGCCATCCGCACCGCGGCGTTCCCGGGCGCGAACACCGGGATCTTCGGTTTGGCGCCGTGCGGACAGTACTTGCGCGCCACGTAGTACCCGCACAGGTCCATGCAGTGATCGGCGTGCAGGTGTGAGATCGCGATGGCGTCGATGGCGTACAGGTCGTGATGGCGCTGCAAGGCGCCGAGCGCTCCATTGCCGAAGTCCAGCAGGAGGGAGTAGCCCTCCTCCTCCAGGAGGTAGCAGGAGGCGGGGCTGTCCGGCCCCGGGAAGCTGCCGGAGCAGCCGATCACAGTCACCCGCACGGGGAGCTCCTCTACTTACTGTGGGTCATGGGGTGAGACGGAACACGCTGGTGTCCGAAGGCGACTCGACATAGCCGAGCACCGGTCCGAGGAAGCGGCGTCCGATCGCGCGGAACACCTCGGCGTCACCGGTCGCGCGGAACCGGTGGACGGGTGGGGCGGCGGCCTCCGCGCGGGCCAGTCCCCCGTCGTGCAGGAGTCGGTAGACGTCCTTGGCGGTCTCATCGGCGCTGGAGACCAGGGTGACCCCGTCGCCGACGACGTAGGAGATCACACCCGTCAGCAGCGGGTAGTGCGTGCAGCCGAGGATCAGGGTGTCGCACCCCGCCTCGATGATCGGGCTCAGATACTCGTGCGCCACGTCGAGCAGCTCCCGGCTCATCGTGACGCCGTTCTCCACGAACTCCACGAACCTGGGGCAGGCTGCGCTGGTGAGCTCGATGTGCGGGGCGATGGCGAAGGCGTCGTCGTAGGCGCGGCTGGTGACGGTGGCGTGGGTGGCGATCAGCCCGACCTTGCCGTTGCGGGTGGCGGCCACCGCCCTCCGCGCGGCCGGGAAGATCACCTCGACGACCGGCACGTCGTACCGCTCCCGCGCGTCGCGCAGCATCGCCGAGCTGGCGCTGTTGCAGGCGATCACCAGCATCTTCACGCCCTCTTTGACGAGCTGGTCGAGCATCTCCAGGGCGTATCCGCGGACCTCGGCGATCGGCCGCGGCCCGTAGGGCTGACGCGCCGAGTCGCCCAGATAGAGGATCGGCTCCCCGGGCAATTGGTCCAGTACGGCCCTGGCCACCGTGAGCCCGCCGAAGCCGCTGTCGAAGATCCCGATAGGCGCGTCTGACATGACGCCCTAGGCTATGCGAAGTCGTCGTCACACATTGTGTGACGCTCGATACATCGGAACCTTACTTGCGAGTACGTGCGGCTCGTGCGAGTTGTCTGCTCTGTGCGACCAGATTTCCGGCGGCGTCCCAGACCTCCACGTTCTCATCGCACCATCCCTGGCTCACCATCCGTCCCGTGCCGTGCACGGCGAGCCATCCGGGCGCCGGCAGGGCGCGCAGATGCCAGGTGAGCTCGACGGTCGGCGACCAGCCGGGACGGCCCGCGTTCGTCACCACGGGGATCAGCGCGTCGATGGCCAGCGCCAGCACGAAGGGGTCGGGGTCATCGCCGTCCCGCAGCCTGATGTGCGCCCGCATCTCCGGGCGGCCCGTCGGCTCGCCGTCCAGCCAGCCCATCACCGCCGGGTCGAACCGCATGTCCACCTGGGCGGGGAAGCCCTTCTTCGGCCGGTTGCGACCCACCGGCGGGCACTCCTCGGGTGCGGGCATCGGCGGCGGCGCCTCGCCCACGTAGTCGGGTTCGGCGGCGGGGTCGAGCGTCCCGGTCGTCACCAGCGCGTCCAGCAGCACCGCGTCGTTCTGCACCAGCGAGGCGCGGGCCATGGAGGCGGTCCTGCCGCCCTTGCGC
>JAFACJ010000682.1 GCA_023425615.1 Actinomycetes bacterium | reverse complement strand
GTGCAGCAGGCTATCGGTCGAACATATGGAGAACGTGAAGCCCGGGAGAACGGGGCAGCTCGGTAGCCTCCCTCCATGGACCTGACGCGCGGGGCGGCACAGCGGCCGCTGGTGACCTTCTACGACGACGCGATCGGGGAGCGTCTGGAGTTCTCCCGCCGTACCTTCGACAACTGGGTCGCCAAGACGAGCAATCTGCTGGTGGACGGTCTCGGCGTGCGGCCCGGCGGGACCGTCGTCCTGGATCTGCCCCTGCACTGGCAGACCGCGGTCCTGCTGTTCTCCGCCTGGAACACCGGCCAGCGCGTGGTGATCGGCCCCCGGGGGGAACTCGGCGCGGCGGCCGAGGAGGGCGTCTGGGTCACCGACACCCCTTCGTCCGCCCCGACATGGGCGGATGAGGTGCTCGGGCTCTCCCTCGACGCGTTCGGCGCCCCCCTGCCGGACGCCCCCGGCTGGGTCACCGACTACGCGGTGGAGGTCAGAGCGTACGGGGACCGTTTCACCGCGTATTCCCCCTCAGACCCCGTTCTCAGTGTGAGTAAAGCCACATTCACTCGGTCACGGCTGGATCAGGAAACCCAGGGATTCATCGGGCGACACGGGCTTGGAGCCGATGATCGGACTCTCACCACGGGTGAATACAGGACAGCCGAAAACCTGGTGGCCGGACTACTCGCCCCCCTGAGCGCCGGTGGATCCGTCATACTTTGTCGCAACCTCGATGATGATCTGATCCGTCACCGGATCGAAACGGAGCATGTGACTGCGGTAGCCGGACTGGAAGCGCCGTACGCCCCCGTACGACACCTCCTCTGACCTACTCTCGTGGAGCGATGAACAGCCCCCTTTATCTCGACTACGTCGACGAGACGCAGCAGGCCGAGCCCCAGGCCCCGGAGAGCAGGAGCCTCTCCCGAGGCTGGAAGCTGCTCGGCTGGACCTCCGTGGCGCTGTCGGGGGTGCTGGTCGCCGGCAGCATCTCCGCCTACGGTTACGCGCGCTACCTCGACAGCCGCATCACCCGGGTGGACCCCGGCACCGAGATCACCGCTCAGGTGCCCAAGCTCAACGAAGCGGTGAACATCCTGCTGCTGGGCTCCGACAGCCGCAAGGGCGACAACGCCAAGTACGGCCGCAGCCTGGTCAACGAGACACCGCGCGCCGACACCACGATCCTGCTGCACCTGTCGCCGGGCGGCGAGCAGGCGGTGGGCATCAGCTTCCCGCGCGACCTGATGGTGCCGATCCCCAGCTGCACCCAGGCCGACGGCACCAAGTCCGCGCCGCAGAGCGCCGCGATGATCAACTCCGCGTTCGCCATCGGCGGCGGGGTCTGCACCTGGAAGACCATCCAGGCGATCACCAACATCCATATCGACCATATGGCGATCGTGGACTTCAGCGGCTTCAAGGGCGTGGTCAACGCGCTCGGCGGCATCGAGATCTGCCTGCCCAACGACGTCGACGACCCGCAGAGCAAGCTCAAGCTGAAGAAGGGCAAGCACACCGTCAAGGGCGAGACCGCCCTTGCCTATGTGCGCGCCAGGCACGGCCTCGGCGACGGCTCGGACCTCAGCCGGATCAAGCGCCAGCAGCAGTTCCTCGGCTCGGTCGCCAAGAAGGCGCTGAGCCAGGGTGTGCTGGGCAACCCGGTGAAGCTGAACGCGCTGCTGCGGTCGGCAACCGAGACCGTCACGGTGGACAAGGACTTCACCCTCGCCAAGATGGCCGACCTCGGCACCAAGCTGAAGGACATCAGCACCGGCAAGATCCGGTTCATCACCGTCCCCTACACCGCCTACGCGCCCGACCCCAACCGGGTGGCGCTGCGCCAGCCGGACGCCGAGGACTTCTTCTCCCAGATCGCCAACGACACCGAGATCGAGGACCCGACCAAGGACAAGGTCACCAACGTCCCGGCGTCCCAGATCAAGGTGCGGGTGCTCAACGGCAGCGGCATCCAGGGCGCGGCGGCGCGCGTCGGCGACGCGCTCACCGCCAAGGGCTACCGGGTCCTGGCGGTGGGCAACCCCAAGACCAACCCGCCTGCCACCCAGATCCGCTACGGCCAGGGCGCCGAGGACGCCGCCACCACCCTGGCCACCCTGGTCCCCGGCGCCAAGGTGGTGCCCGCCTCCGGTGTCGCCGCCGGTGTCGTCGATCTGGTCCTGGGCCCCGGCTGGAAGGGCCTGAAGACCTCCGCTCCGCTGCCCAAGAAGCTGGACGGCGAGATCAAAGCCACCGATAACATCTGCAAGGCCACGTAAACCTGCGAAACCATATGAAATAGGTGGGAATCACCTAAGAAACAGCGGTCCTCCTCCGGAGGGGAGCGGTAGATTACTGCGAGCCGCCCGTTCCCCTGCCGTTTGGACCACCGGTGACCCAGCAGCTCGTACCCCTGGTGCCCGCCCAGGCGCAGACGCCCTCCCCCAAAGCGCGCGATCCGTTCTTCGACAACGCCAAGTTCCTGGCGATCCTGCTGGTCGTGGTCGGCCACACCATCGTGGGGCTGCGCAGCAAGGTGCCGGCCGCCGAGGCGCTCTACCTGTTCATCTACGCCTTCCACATGCCGCTGTTCGTGGTGGTCACCGGCTACTTCTCGCGGAGCTTCGGCCGCGCCGAGGGCAAGACGCGCAAGCTGGTGGCCACGGTGGGCGCACCCTACGTGGTCTTCGAGATCATCTACTCCCTGTGGGAATGGCACTTCAACCACAAGGCGCATCTGACGATCAGCCTGTTCGACCCCATCTACCTCACCTGGTTCCTGCTTGCCCTGTTCCTGTGGCGCCTGTCGACGCCGTTCTGGCAGCAGGTCCGCTGGCCGCTGGCGATCGCCGTCGGCGTCTCCCTGCTCGGCTACACCGGCCCGCTGTCGAACCATCTCGACATGCACAAGGTGCTGGGCCTCACCCCGTTCTACGTACTCGGCCTGTGCCTGCGCCCCGAGCACTTCGACCTGGTACGCGGCACCCGGGCGCGGATCGGCGGCACGCTGGTCCTCATCGGCGGCTTCCTCGTCGCCTGGTGGGCCAAGGACCGGATGAACTACCAGTGGCTGTACTGGTGGGACTCCAACAAGGAACTCGGCGTCGGCAACCTGACCGGCACCGCGATGCACCTCGCCCTCATGGGCGCGGCGTTCGTGCTGCTCTTCGCCTTCCTGGCGATCGTCCCCCGCCGCCGCGCCTGGTTCACCGCCCTCGGCGCCTCGACGCTCTACGCCTACCTCCTGCACGGACTGGTGATCAAGTTCATCCAGTTCCACGACTGGGACCACCTGGCCCCGCTGCAGAGCGTCTGGGGCCTGCTCGGGATGGTCGCCTTCGCCCTGGTCCTGGGCACCGTGCTGTGCACCGGGCCCGTCATCCGGCTCACCCACTGGATCGTGGAACCGAGGACGGACTGGCTCTTCAAACCCGAGCCGCGCCCCTCCCAGCGGTGACCCTCGTGGCGAAGTGACCGGTGCCACGCTCATCACAGCTAGCCAACGGGCGCATGAACCGTGCTTCACACGTTGGCTAATTCTGTAGAGTCTTCCAAAGCTCTACTCATGATCGAAGTCCCGATCCATGACCCTGTCCTCGATAGACTCGCTGCGGGCACGCGGCCCGCAAAGCCATCCATGCTTGAAACGGATTCTTCTGGAATGAGCAGTGTGTTCCTGAGTGTCATCGTGCCTGTGCACGGCGTCCAGGGCTACCTTCGCCAGTGCCTCGACTCGATCCTGGAACCGGGCTGCCCGGGCCTCGAAGTGATCGCCATCGACGACAAGTCCCCGGACGGCTGCGGCGCGATCCTCGACGAGTACGCGCTGCGCGACCCGCGGGTCCGTGTCGTGCACCTGGAGGAGAACGTCGGCCTGGGCGAGGCGCGCAACGTCGGTCTGTCCCTGGCCACCGGTGAGTACGTCTGGTTCTTCGACAGCGACGACCACGCCTCCGAAGGCGCGATGATCTCGGTGTACGAGCGCCTCCAGGAGACCAAGCCGGACGTCCTCATCTTCGACTACGCGCGCTCCTACTGGCACGGCAAGGTGCAGCGCAGCGTCATCAACAAGCTGTTCCGCGAGCCGCCCGCGCCCGACGTCTTCGCGCTGCGCGACAGGCCGAGCGTGCTCCAGCTCATGATGACCGCCTGGAACAAGGCGATCCGCCGGCAGTTCCTGATCGACCTCGGCCTGAAGTTCAGCGGCGGGTACTACGAGGACATCAACGTCACGTACCCGATCCTCATGGCGGCCGAGAAGCTCAGCCTGCTCGACCAGGTCGCCTACATCTACCGGCAGCGGCGGCGCGGCGCCATCACCAAGACCGGCGGCAAGAAGCACTTCGACGCCTTCAAGCAGTACGAGCGCATCTTCGCCTTCATGGCGCAGCACCCCGAGACCGACCAGTACCGGCCGCTGATGTTCGACCGGACCATCTGGCACCTGCTGGTGATCCTGGGCCGCGGCGACCGGGTGCTGCCCGAGGACCGCGAGCGCTTCTTCTCGGAGATGTCACGGATCTACCGGACGTTCCGCCCGGCCGACCACACCCTGCCCGAGGACGTCTCCCTGGCGGCCAAGTACCGGCTGATCGAGAAGAACAACTTCCGCGCCTTCGAGACCTCCAAGAAGCTCAACGAGCGGCGGATCTCGGCGAAGAAGCGGGTGCGCAAGTACAAGAACAAGGCCAAGAAGGCGGTGCGGTTCACCAAGAGCAAGGTGAACGGCCTGCGCTACCGCACCCAGCTGCGCCTGCCCGTCGATGAGAACCTCGCCGTCTACGCGGCGTACTGGTACCGCGGCTACTCCTGCAACCCCGCCGCCATCTATGAGAAGCAGCGGGAGCTCGCGCCGCAGATCAAGGGCGTGTGGGTCGTCAAGAAGGGCGGCGCCGCCAAGATGCCCGAGGGCGTCCCCTACGTGGTGGCCGGCACCCCCGAGCACTCCCGGCTGATGGCGCGCGCCAAGTACTTCGTCAACAACGTCAACTTCACCGACGACCCGGTCAAGCGCAAGGGCCAGGTCCACGTCCAGACCCAGCACGGCACCCCGCTGAAGAAGATGGGCCTGGACCAGATGGAGTTCCCGGTCGGCGCCAACGACATGGACTTCCGCGAGCTCATCGACCGCGCCGACCGCTGGGACTACCTGGTCTCCTCCAACCCGCTGTCCAGCGAGGCGTGGGACCGCGGCTTCCCCTGCTCCTATGAGCTGCTGGAGACCGGCTACCCGCGCAACGACCGGCTGGTGCGGGCCACCTCCGCCGAGCGCGCCGCACTGCGCGAGCAGCTGGGCATCCCCGAGGGCAAGAAGGCGATCCTCTACACCCCCACGCACCGCGACTACATGAAGCGCTTCTCGCCCCAGTTCGACCTGCGGCGCTTCACCGAGACGCTGGGCGAGGACTTCGTCCTGCTGCTGCGCGCCCACTACTTCTACCGGCCCAAGGCCATGGGCCTGCCCGAGGACAAGATCATCGACGTCTCGGCCTACCCGAACGTCGAGGATCTGGCGATCGCCTCGGACGCGCTGCTGACGGACTACTCCTCGATCATGTTCGACTACGCGGTCCTGGAGGACCGGCCGATCGTGATCTACGCCAACGACTGGGAGACCTACAAGCTCACCCGCGGCGTCAACTTCGACCTCACCCAGCAACCCCCCGGGGTCATCGCCTTCACCGAGGACGAGCTGATCGACGCGTTCGCCTCCGGGCGCGCCTGGGGCGACACCGCGGCCAAGGACCGCGCCGCCTTCCGCAACCGTTTCTGCGCCTGGGAGGACGGCAGGGCCGCCGAGCGCGTCGTCAGGCGCGTCTTCCTCGGCGAACTGCTCCCCAAGCCCCCGCGCTAACAGACATAACCGAAAAACCTTATTTATCCGCGAACCCTTCTTCCACACGGGGCGTCTCACGCAACCGCCCCCGTCTGGAAGCAGGGTTCGGCGTCTTGAGACCCCCCCCCCTGCTGCTCACCTCCGTGCTCACCGCCGCCGCGCTGGCCGCGCTCCCCTCGGCGGCACAGGCCAAGGCTCCCGCCAAGGCCGGTGACTTCAACGGTGACGGCAAGACCGACCTCGTCCTGGGCGGGCCGTCCCTGGTCAAGCGCGGTCTCGTCGGACCGGGACTCGTCGCGGTCCTCTACGGCAAGACCGGCCGCAAGCAGGTCATCACCCGGGACACCAAGGCCGTGGCCGCCGTCGCCGAGCACGGCGACGGGTTCGGCGGTTCGACGGCCTCCGCGGACTTCGACCGCGACGGCTACGCCGACCTCGCCGTCACCGGGCCGGAAGAGGACGGCGTCACCCTCATCTACGGCTCGAAGAAGGGCCTGTCCGGACGCGTCGCCTTCCTCAAGACCGCCGCGAGTTCCCCCTCCTGGGTCCCCGCCCTGGCCACCGGCGACCTCGACCGCGACGGCTACCCCGACCTGGTGGCGACGGTCGCCAACCGGTACTGGGTCTTCGCCAAGGTGAACAAGGGCAAGAAGCAGGACGGCGCCGCCGGAGAACTCGCGGAACAGGACGGCACCAAGCCCGCACGGCTCCTCCCCGTCATCTCCGACTTCACCGGCGACGGCAGGCCCGACCTCGTCCTCGGCGCCACCTCCAACGGCACCACGCGCCTGCTGAAGAACTCCCCCGACGGGCTCACCGACCCCGTCGCCGTCCCCGGTCTGAACGTCGCCCCGACCCTGGTCGCCGGCGACCTCGACGGAGACGGCAACAGCGACCTCGTCGCCGGCGGCTGGGGCAGGGTCCTCATCTACCCGGGCCGCCCCGGCGGGTTCGCCAAGCCCAAGTCCTTCACCTCCCGCACCGCGGGCGTCCCGGTCAGCGGCGACGGCCACTCCTTCGGCACCGCGCTCGCCATCGGCGACGTCAACCGCGACGGCAGGGCCGACCTGGTGGTCGGCGCCCCCTACGCGGGCGTCAAGAACTCCGGGCAGGTGGTCCTGCTGTACGGGCACAAGACCGGCGTCACCACCAAGGGCGCCCTGCTGTTCAGCCAGAAGACCAAGGCGTTCAAGGCGAGCAGCGAGCGCGGCGATGACTTCGGCATGGCCGTGCGCCTGCTCGACCTGTCCGGCGACAAGGGCGCCGAGCTCGTCATCGGGTCTCCGGGCGAGGACAAGGACACCGGGCGCCTCTATGTCCTGGCGAGCAAGAAGGGCAAGCCCACCGCGAGCGGGGCGCGGCAGTACCGGCCCAAGGACTTCGGTCTCGGCGGGATCCGCTTCGGCTCCCACCTGCTGCCCTGAGCCGTGCGGGCGCCGCGCGGACGTCGCTTCGGTTCCGTTGCGGTATCCGACAAACCGTAAAGTCCGAATTTTTATGCAAAATACGGTAATGTCCTGGCCAATCGGTCGGATGTGATCCAGGGGGTTCGTGGTGCTCGGGCAAAGACGGCTGTGGTCCGTCGTCCTGACGGTCGGTTGCGCGCTGGGGCTGATAGTGGCGGTCCCGCAGAGCGCGTCGGCGGGCAAGGTGAAGTCCCAGATCATCTTCAACAACCCGCTCACCCCGCAGGGCGCCAAGAAGATCGAGAACCGGATCTACAACCTGGTCAAGGGCGCCCAGGCGGGCTCCAGCATCAGGCTGAGCGTCTACCGGTTCACCAACGCCAACGGCATCGCCGATGAGCTCATCGCCGCCGACCGGCGCGGTGTCGACGTCAGGGTGATCGCCGACTCCGGCGCCACCGACCGCGGCGCCAGCGGGCAGCCCACCGGCTACGAGCGGGTGCTGTGGGCGCTGGGCCCCGGCAAGGTCGCCACCTGCCCCAAGGGCCGCGGCTGCATCGGCACCAAGCTGAACCACACCAAGTTCCTGCTGTTCAGCAACACCTACGGCACCAAGAACGTGGTCGTCCAGACCTCGCAGAACCTCAACGCCACCGGTGGCACCACCACCGACTGGAACGACGCGGTCATCCTCGCCAACGCGGGTAACACCTACACCGCCTACCGCAGGTACTTCGACGACCTGTGGAACCGCAAGGTCATCCCCAACTACTGGAAGAAGCGCGGCGGCCCCAACTCCAGCCCCTACGCCACCGTCCAGTTCTTCCCCAAGGCCGACGGCGACCCCGTCGACTCCATGCTGCGCAACGTCCGCTGCTCCTTCACCTACAAGGGCCGCAAGGGCGCCACCCAGATCCGCATCGCGATGGGCGCCTTCAACGACAAGCGCGACTGGCTGCTGCGCAGCCTCGGCGCCCTCAAGCGCAAGGGCTGCGCGATCGAGATCGTGCTGACCGTCAACCCCGCCGACGCCAGCCGCACCGCCGTCGTCGTCGCGCTGCGCGCCGCGGGCATCAAGGTCTACGACTTCGGCGAGTACACCAGCCCCAACCCGATGCACTCCAAGTACATCCTGGTCCAGGGCCAGATCGGCAGAAGCGTCGGCAAGTGGACCTGGACCGGCAGCGCCAACCTCACCTGGGGCTCGCTGCGCCAGGACGACGAGACGATCATCCAGCTCAAGAAGATCGGCTCGATGGGCCCGTGGAAGATCCACGACGCCTACCGCTGCAACTTCCGCCGCGCCAAGGCCCAGTTCCTCGGCAAGCCCATGCCCTGCAAGGGCT
>JAFACJ010000656.1 GCA_023425615.1 Actinomycetes bacterium | reverse complement strand
CGCGCAGCCGGAACCCCGACGCGGCGGTGCGCTCGGCCAGCTCGTCGATCTGCGGCCAGGGGCGTTCGGGGTTGACGTGGTCGGGGGTGAGCGGCGAGACCCCGCCCCAGTCGTCGATGCCGGCGCGCAGCATCAGCGCGTACTCGTCGTCCACCAGGTTCGGCGGCGCCTGGACGCGCGCCTTCGGCCCGAGCACGAGCCTGGCGACGGCGATGGTCGCCGCCAGCTCCGACAGTTCGGCGTCGGGTGTGCCGCGCATCGCGGTGTCGGGCTTGGCGCGGAAGTTCTGGACGATGACCTCCTGGATCGCCCCGTACTCGCGCATCGTGCGCCGGATGGCGAACAGCGCCTCGGCGCGCTCCTCGATGGTCTCGCCGATGCCGATGAGGATCCCGGTGGTGAAGGGGACGTTGCAGCGTCCGGCGTCCTCCAGGACGCGCAGCCGCACGGCCGGGTCCTTGTCGGGGGAGCCGTGGTGCGGACCGCCCTTCTCGGTGAACAGCCGGGTCGCGGTGGTCTCCAGCATCATGCCCATGGACGGCGCGACGGGCTTGAGCCGCTGGAAGTCGCGCCAGGTCAGCACGCCGGGGTTGAGGTGCGGCAGCAGCCCCGTCTCCTCCAGCACCCGGATGGCCATCGCCCGGACGTAGGAGAGCGTGTCGTCGTAGCCCTGCTCGTCGAGCCATTCACGGGCCTGGTGCCAGCGGTCCTCGGGCCGGTCGCCGAGGGTGAACAGCGCCTCCTTGCAGCCGAGTGCCGCGCCCTGGCGGGCGATCTCCAGCACCTCGTCGGGGCTGAGGAAGGGGGCCGGGAGCTTGTGCGGGGCGGTGGCGAAAGTACAGTAGCCGCAGCGGTCACGGCAGAGCCTGGTCAGCGGGATGAACACCTTGCGGCTGTAGGTGATCACTCCTGGGCGGCCCGCGGCCTCCAGGCCGGCGTCGCGCACCCGTGAGGCGTAGGTCAGCAGTTCGTCGAGCTGGGGACCGCGGGCGTGCAGCAGGATCGCCGCCTCCGCCTGGTCGAGGGTCTTGCCGTCTCGGGCCCGCGCGAGCGCTCTCCGCAGCCCCGATTCACTTACAGCGCTCTCCATAGGACGAACTTTATGCCAAGCGTCATAGTGACGACAGGGCGGCATCCTCGTTACCGGGACAACACCTCTCCTCCGGAAAAATTCCGGAATGTCCTATAGATCCGTGACCAGGGTGCAGTCGGCGGCGGCGCCGTCCGGCAGCACGATCACCAGCACGGCCATCCCCGTCCCTACACGTCGCTGGAGAACCGCACCGCCGTCGGCGGCAGCTCGATGCCCGGCCACAGCCGCAGCCCGTCGCCCAGCTCGTTGCCGGGACCGACGACGGCGCCGTCGCCCAGGATCGCCCCGTCCAGCATCGCGCCGGCCGCCACCCGCGCGCCGCGGCCGAGAACGGAGTTGCGCACCCACGCCCCCTTGGCCACCACCGCCTCGTCGAACAGCACACTGCCCGAGACCGTCGACCCCGCCTCGATCGTCGCGTCGGCGCCCACGGCGGTGCCCGCGGTCACCACCGCGCGCGGCGAGACGTTCGCGCCCTCCAGCGCCAGCACCGGTCCGGTCGGGCCCGGCAGCGCCGGGGAGTCCAGCCGCCCCAGCACCAGATCGCACGAGCCGCGCACGAACGCCGCCGGGGTGCCCACGTCCAGCCAGTAATGCGGGTCGACGAAGCCCATCACGGTGTGCCCCGCCGCGATCAGCCCCGGGAACGTCTCGCGCTCCACCGACACCACCTCGTTGAACGGGATCGTGTCGATCACCGAGCGGCGGAAGACGTACGATCCCGCGTTGATCCGGTTGGTCACCGGGTTGTTGGTCTTCTCCAGGAACGCCGTCACCCGCCCGCTCTCGTCGGTCGGCACGCAGCCGAACCGCGACGGGTCGTCCACCTCGGTGAGGTGCAGCGTGACCGCGGCGTCCGCCTTCAGGTGCATCGCCACCTGGTCGGGGATGGAGTGCCCGGACAGGATGTCGCCGTTGAGGACCAGGACCGGCTCGTCCTCGTCGCTGTGCAGCGCCTGCGCGGCGTTGCGGATCGCCCCGCCGGTGCCCAGGGGACGCGGCTCGTCCACATAGACCAGCTCGACGCCGTACGCCTCGTCGCCGAAGGCCGCCTCGAACATCTCCGCACGGTAGGAGGTGGCGAAGACGATCCTGGTGATGCCCGCCGCGCCCGCCCTTGCCAGCTGATGGGCGAGGAACGGGACTCCCGCGGTGGGCAGCAACGGCTTGGGAGTGGAGATCGTCAAGGGACGCAGTCGGGTGCCCCGGCCACCGACCAAGAGAATCGCTTCCACGCCTCACCCTTCTGGACAAATGCCATCTCACTGCTCGTGATAGATCACAGAGCCTACTTGGCCCCTCGAAGCCCGCCGTTAAACCCCGAAGCGTCGGCGGTGCTCTGCCGCCCACGTAGGCTGTCCCGGTGACCTCACGCTGGACCAGGCTTCTCTTCGTGCTCGTGGCGCTGGGGTTCTGCGGGTACGGCGTGGTGACGCAGTGGGACGCGCTCACCGACGCGGTCTCCCGGATGTCGCCGCCCGCCCTCGGCGGGGCGCTGCTGGCCGGCATGGCCGGTCTCGGCTGCTGGATGCTCGGCTGGCGGGCGCTGCTGGCCGGGTTCGGTGCCCCCCTTCCGGTACCGGCCACCACCAGGATCATGTTCCTCGGGCAGCTCGGCAAGTACGTGCCGGGTTCGGTGTGGGCGCTTCTGGGACAGGTGGAGCTCGCCCGCCCGTACGGGGTGTCCCGTGTCGCGTCGGGCAGCGCCACGCTCCTGGCGATGGCCACGACGGTCGCGACGGGATGCGTCGCCGCCGCCCTCACCCTGCCGCTGACCTCGGCGGAGGCCGCGGGCCGCTACTGGTGGGCGCTGGCGCTGGCCCCGCTCCTGCTGGCCTGCCTGCATCCGCGGATCGTCACCCCGTCGCTGGACCTGGCGCTGCGGCTGGTACGGCGGCCACCCCTGGCCACCACCTTGCGCACGGCGCCGATGGTCCGCGCGGTGCTGTGGACGCTGCTGGGCTGGGCCTGCTTCGGCCTGCACGTCTGGCTGCTGCTTCCGGCCGGGTCTCCCGCGCTGGCCTGCGGCGCCTACGCCCTCGCCTATGTCGTCGGCTTCCTCGTCATCTTCGCGCCCGGCGGCCTCGGGGCGCGGGAGGCGGCGCTGGTACTGGCCCTGTCGCCGGTGCTCACCCAGGCCGAGGCCCTGCTCGTGGCGCTGGCCTCCCGCGCCGTGCTCACCGTCGCCGACCTGCTGTGGGCCGGGATCGGCAACCTGCAAAAGGCCCCGCAGGCGGTGCCGGCCGGCGGCGGTCAGGCGGTCTTGGAGGAGTCCTGAGTGAGCGCCGACAGGTAGGCGTCCCAGCCCGCCTCCGGATCGGGACGGCGCACCCCGGCCCGCAGCGGCCCGGGGTCCCGGTAGAACCGTGTGATCGCCTCGCGTAGCGACTCCGTGTCGCCGGGCTCCGCCAGCAGCCCGTCCACTCCCTCGCGGATCTGGGAGGGGAAGCCGCCTACCCGGGTGGCGATGGCCGGGAGGCCGTGCTCGAAGGCCATGAGGACGTTCTGCGAGGCCGTCGCCGAACGGTAGGGCAGCACCAGCGCGTCGGCGTCGGCGAACAGCGCGCCGATCTCCTCGGCGGGGACGTAGCCGGGGCGCAGGTCCACCCGCCCGTCCAGGCCCAGCTCCCCGATCAGCGCCCGCGTCTCCTCAAGGCCGCCCCAGAACTCCCCGGCCACGGTC
>JAFACJ010000839.1 GCA_023425615.1 Actinomycetes bacterium | reverse complement strand
TGCGAAAGCCGCTGCCCGACCGGTACCGGTGGGTGTAGAGACCTCCGCCGCACACCTGCCGGATGTGGCAGCTCTGACAGGGCTCGGCCAGCGCCCGTACGCCGATCTGGCGGGCGGCGATGGACGGCAGCATGAGCGCGGCGTTGAACGGATTGCGTGAGACGTGAAGGGCGGTACCGGCGGCGCCGTCGAAAGCGGACTTCAGGGTGTCCACCTGCTCGATCTGCCCATTGGTCTCCACCACGACCATGGAGACGGGGGAGAGCCCGACCGCCTCGCTGCCGGACTGGTAGCCGAGGATCAGCCGCATGATCTCGGCGAAGAGCCGGATCCGTGTCTCCTGGACGGGTGCCTTGTACCAGCGGTCGAAGATGGCGATGAGCCAGTCGGCGTAGGGGGTCGTCTCGTCGTCCGCGCGTCCGGGCGGCGGGGTGTCCCAGTTGCCGTGGGGCAGCAGGAAGTCCACGGAGGGCGGCCCGAAGGACAGCAGCGACTCGTAGGTGAGGATCGGCTCATTGCTCAGGTCGATGGTGGTGAGGAAACCCGAGAAGAGACGGCGATAAGGCGGAGAGGTGAGGAGTCGCACGCCTTTGACGACGGATTGGTAGCTGCCCCGTCCGTCTTTGCGTTTGCGGTGGAGGTCATGGCCTTCCTCATCACCGTCGACGCTGACCCCGATGGAGACGTCGTATTCGGCGAACAGTTCAAGGAAGGCGGGGTCGAGGAGGACTCCGTTGGTCTGGAGCGAGAAACCCATCTCGGTGTCGGGGCCCAAGGCGGTGCGGAAGGCGCGCAGAGCGTGGCGGAGGTGGTCATGGCCGGCCAGCAGCGGCTCACCGCCGTGGAGGACGATGTCGACCCTGCGCAGCAGGTTGTCACGCGCGTGATCGGCGATCCTGCGGGCGGTCTGGTCGATGACCTGACGGGACATGCGAAGCGGCTGATTGCGCCAGCTCTGGTCCGCCATCTCGTACATGTAGCAGTAGTCGCAGGCGAGATTACAGCGGCTGTGGATCTTGATCACGAATTCGGTGAACGGAGTGGGTCGCCAGCCCTTCTCCAGCAGGTATTGGATGTCGAGATTCTGCGGCCATTCGACCGGTCCGCTGCCCATGCCCACGCCTACCGACCCCCAGAGTAGAGTTCGGGCGCGGCGTTGCGCTCTTTCCCCCGTGCCAGATATAGGGATATTTGGAGATCGTTAAACATCTCCTCGGAGAGACCACCGTTCGTGATCATGCCACTGGCCCTCGATTTTGATCAGTCCTCGGGCGAGGCCCTCACGTTCGAAGCCGAGAAGTTCCACGAGTCTGAGCGACGGTTTGTTGCCTGGCTGGATCTCCGCCTCCAGTCGGTGCAGGCCGAGGCCCTCGAAGGCGTGGCGGGTCACAAGGCCCAGGCCCTCGGTCATATAACCGCGGCGGTGGTGGGGGAGGAAGATTCCGTAGCCGAGGACGCCGCGCTGATAGGAACCGCGGACGATCTGGCTGATGTTCACGTAGCCGACCAGTTCTCCGCTTCCCAGAAGCCGGAGGACGAATCCGTGCGCCTGGGACTGGTCGAACCGCTCCAGATAGGTGGCGAACTCCTCCTCGGTGACCGGGAGGAAGGCATAGGGATAGTGGAACTTCTCGCTGGCACGCGCGGCGGAGAGGAACTCCCGTTCGTCCCCCTCCGACACCGGCCGCACGATCACCCGGGGCCCGGTCAATGGTTCCATCGGCCCACGGTACGGCCATCTTCGATGGCCGTACCGTGACCGCTGCCACAACTGGCCGAAACGGTCCGAAGGTAATCAGGAAGGGGAGAACCGCCGCAGTCGCAGGCTGTTGCTCACCACGAACACGCTGGAGAAGGCCATCGCCGCTCCCGCCAGCATCGGGTTGAGCAGGCCGGCCGCGGCCAGGGGCAGGGCGGCGATGTTGTAGGCGAAGGCCCAGAACAGGTTGCCCTTGATGGTGGCGAGGGTGCGCCGGGAGAGGCGGATGGCGTCGGCGGCGGCGCGGAGGTCGCCGCGGACGAGGGTGAGGTCGGCGGCTTCGATGGCGACGTCGGTGCCGGTGCCCATGGCGAGGCCGAGGTCGGCTTGGGCTAGGGCCGCCGCGTCGTTGACGCCGTCGCCGACCATGGCGACGGTGCGGCCTTCGGCTTGGAGGCGCTTGACGACCGCGGCCTTGTCCTCGGGGAGGACTTCGGCGTGGACTTCGGTGATGCCGACGGACGTGGCGACGGAGCGGGCGGCGGCCTCGTTGTCGCCGGTCAGCAGGATGGGGGTGAGGCCCAGTTCCCGGAACCGGGTGATCGCCTCGGCGCTGGTCTCCTTGAGGGTGTCGGAGACGATGAGGAGGGCGCGGACGGTGCCGTCCCAGCTCACCGCGACGACGGTCTTTCCGGAGGCTTCGGCGGTGTCCTTGGCGGGGGCGAGGGTCTCGGGCAGGGGCTGTGACCGGTCGGCCAGGAGCCGGGGGCGGCCGATGAGCACGCCGCGGCCGTCCACCGTGCCTGGACGCCGAGGCCGGGCAGGTTCTGGAAGTCCGTCACGGCGGGCAGGGGGCCGGTGCGTTCGGTGGCGGCCTTGGCCACGGCCTTGGCGATGGGGTGCTCTGAGGCGTCCTCCAGGGCGCCGGCCAGCCTGAGGACTTCGTTCTCGTCCTCTCCGGGGGCGGTGATGACGTCGGTGAGGCTCATCCGGCCGTGGGTGACGGTGCCGGTCTTGTCCAGGAGGACGGTGTCGACCTGGCGGGTGGACTCCAGGACTTCGGGGCCTTTGATGAGGATGCCGAGCTGGGCGCCGCGGCCGGTGCCGACCAGCAGCGCGGTCGGGGTGGCCAGGCCGAGGGCGCACGGGCAGGCGATGATGAGGACGGCGACGGCGGCGGTGAAGGCCATGGCGGGGGTGGCGCCCGAGCCGAGCCAGAAGCCGAGGGTGGCGACGGCCAGGGTGATCACGATGGGGACGAAGGCGCCGGAGATGCGGTCGGCGAGCCGCTGGACGGCTGCCTTGCCGCTCTGCGCCTCCTCCACGAGCCGTGCCATCTGGGCGAGCCTGGTGTCGGCGCCGATCCGTTCGGCCCGCACGACGAGCCGTCCGCCGGCGTTGACGGTGGCGCCGGTGACGGTGTCGCCGGCGGTGACCTCGACCGGCACGGACTCACCGGTGATCATGCTGGTGTCGACGGCGGACGCGCCCTCGACGACGGTGCCGTCGGTGGCGATCTTCTCGCCGGGGCGGACGACGAACAGGTCGCCGACGGCCAGGCGGTCGATCGGGATCGTCGCCGTGACACCGTCGCGCAGTACCGTGACGTCCTTGGCGCCCAGCTCCAGCAGGGCGCGCAGGGCGGCTCCGGCACGTCTCCGGGAGCGGACCTCGAAGTACCGTCCGGCCAGCAGGAAGACGGTGACTCCCGCGGCGACCTCCAGGTAGATGCTGCCGCTCCCGTCGGTCCGCTCCACGGTGAGCTCGAAGGGGTGCTTCATGCCGGGGTCTCCGGCATCCCCGAGGAACAGCGCGTAGAGCGACCACAGGAAGGCCGAGAGCGTGCCGAGGGAGACGAGGGTGTCCATCGTCGCGGCGCCCAGGCGCAGGTTCTTCCAGGCGGCGCGGTGGAACGGCCACGCGCCCCAGGCCACGACGGGCGCGGCGAGGGTGAGCGAGGCCCACTGCCAGTTGCGGAACTGCAGGGCGGGGATCATCGCCATCGCGATCACCGGGACGGCCAGTGCCAGGCTGACCAGGAGCCGCTGCCGCAGCGCCAGGAGGGCGGTGTCCTCCTCTGGCGCGGCAGTCTCCTCTTCGCGTGCCGGCGCCGGCAGTTCGGCGGTGTAGCCGGCCTTCTCCACCTGGGAGATGAGGTCATCGGGGGTGACGCCGGGCCCGTAGCTGACGCTCGCCTTCTCGGTGGCGTAGTTGACGGTCGCGGTTACGCCTTCGAGCTTGTTGAGCCGCCTCTCGACGCGGTTGGCGCAGGAGGCGCAGGTCATCCCGCCGATCGACAGTTCGATCCGGTCCTGGGTGGGATTCATCCCCGCCTCCTCGACGGTGTGGGAGTCAGTGGCTTCAGTGGACATGGACCGTGAACTCCGCGGTGTGGACCCGGCCTTCGTGCTGGAAGTCCAGGTAGAGCCGGTGGTTTCCGCCGGCCGGTGCCTCGGCGAAGAATGTGATCTCAGGTCCGGGGTCGGTGCGCCCGTCGCCGGGTGCGCCCTCGGGGTGGACGTGCAGGTAGGCGAGGTCGTCCTGGCGCAGCGCCACCAGGTGCCCGTAGGCGCCGAGGTAGGGCTGGAGGTCGGTGACGGGACGGCCGTCCTTGCTGATGTTCATGGTCAGTTCGCTGGTGCCGCCCGCGGTGAGCGTCCCGTCGAGGACGACGGTGTAGCCGTCCACTTCGGCGACGGTGGACGGTTCGGGCAGCGGCCGGGTGTCGGCCTGGCCCGGCACGTTCACGTCGAGTGTCAGCACCTGGGCGTCGCCGTTCGCGGGCTTGAAGTCGGCGAACGCGCGGTAGTCGCCGGGCCCGTCCAGGGGCGAGTCGACCTCCCAGACGCCGTCGGCGCGCTGTTCGGGGTGGACGTGGCGGAATCCCGAGAG
>JAFACJ010000564.1 GCA_023425615.1 Actinomycetes bacterium | reverse complement strand
CCGGTCCGAGGGCTCCCGCTCCAAGGCCGCCTCGTAGGCACGCAGGGCGGTGACGACCGTCGCGCGTTCGGCGGGGGTGAGGCCGCGCATGACGCTCTCCCAGGCCGAGGCGCTGCCGGAGAGCCATTCGGCGATGGAGGCGGTGTAGGCGGGGGCGATGGCGATGATGCGGCGGCGGCGGTCGGCGGGATCGGCGGTGCGCTCCAGGACGCCCGGCCGCGACAGCTCGCTCACCATCAGGCTGACGGTCGTGGGAGCCACCTCCAGCCGGGCGGCGAGCTCGTTGACGCTGGCGGGGCCGTCGTACTCCAGGTGCGCCAGCAGCGCGAGATGGCGCGGCGCCAGATCCAGGCCCTGGAGCGCGGGGGGGATGGGCAGGCGCTTGGCGCGGCCGACGAGCCGTGGCATGAGCAGCAGCAGGGTGCGGACGGCTTCGTCGACGGCCGGACCGCGCGATTCCGTGGACATCGGCTACCTCTCCAGATATCTTTGAGTCTAAAGCCTTTGGTAACAAAGAGAATCGAGGCCAACTGTGCCGCATCTGACCCTCCACCTTCCAGAGAACAGGCTGACGGGCAGGGAACCGGAGCTCATCGCCGCCCTGACCGAGGCGATCGTCGACGTCTACGGCGCATGGGCCCGCGACCTCGTGGGCATCCGGCTGGCGGGAGTCCCCGCGGGCCGCCTCGCCCAGGGCGGCGAGGCCGCGGACACGAGCGTCCTGGTGACCCTGGGCGTCCGCGCCGGCCTCTTCGACCGCCCCGACGCCGACCAGATCACCGGACGGCTCGGCGCCGCCCTCACCGACGCGGTCACCGGCGTCCTCGGCGAGGAACTCCGCCCCGGCACCATGGTGGAACTCGTGGCGTCCCCGCCGGAACGCACCTTCGTCGGCGGCGCCCTCGCCGTGTGACGGACCGCCGGACGGCCGGTAGCGTGGTGGACCACGTCGTGGCTGGAGGACCTCCCGTGGTGCCGAAGACCTTCCCGATCGGCGGTGAGCGCGTCGTCCACCGGATGGGGTTCGGCGCGATGCACCTGCCGGCGAGTCCCGATGAGGCGAGGCGCGACGCGATCGCGGTGGCGCGGCGGGCCGTGGACCTGGGCGTCACCCTGATCGACACCGCGCACCTGTACGGGTGGGGCGCCAACGAGGAACTGCTGGCGGAAGCGCTGCACCCCTACCCGGAGGAGCTGCTGATCGCGACGAAGGTCGGTGTCGCGCCGCCGACCCCCGCGCACGAGGCGGACCTGTGCGGCCGTCCGGAGTTCCTGCGCGCGCAGGTAGACGACGGGTTGCGGCGCCTGCGGCTGGAGCGGCTCGACCTGCTCCAACTGCACCGCGTCGACCCGAAGGTACCGCTCGCCGACCAGGTCGGGACGCTGCGGGACCTGCGCGACGCGGGGAAGATCGGCCATATCGGCCTGTCGGAGGTCACGGTCGCGCAGTTGCAGGAGGCGCGGGAGATCGTGGAGATCGCGAGCGTGCAGAACCGGTACAGCCTGCTCGATCGCGAACACGAGGCCGTCGTCGACGCCTGCGCCGCGGCCGGCATCGCCTTCCTGCCCTGGCGCCCGGTCCACCCGGCGACGCTCTCGCGTGACGCCGACGGCAGGGGCGCGGTCGCGTCCGAACTCGGCGCCACCCCCGCACAGGTCGCGCTCGCCTGGCTCCTGCACCGCTCCCCGGTGATCCTCCCCATCCCCGGCACCGCCTCCCTCGCGCACCTGGAGGAGAACCTCGCCTCCGTCCACCTGGACCTCACCGAGGAGCAGCGGGCGAGACTCGAAGGCTGAGGCCGGCGGGGAGCACGGGCGCTTCGTCAGGGGACGTCCGGCTGCGGCAGACGATCAGGGGAAAGGGGAGTATCCGCTCCTCTCCACTTTCAACTTATAACGCACAAGGGGGCTTGCCACAAGCCCCGGGTCATGCCTCAGAATCATCGGCCGAGGCCAGTGCCTACGGAAACGGGGGATGCGAAGTGCGTGTATCGGCGTCGGCTTAGAAGCCGCGGCGTCGTCCGCCGATGAGCAGCGCCACACGCAATTCCCCTTTCCCTTCATGCAGCAGAGTCCAGTCGCGCTCCCGAGCGCCCAGATCTGGATCCGAGAAGTCACGAACCTCAGATCGGAGCCGATGCCGTGAATTCATCGACCACCAGCGCGTTCGACCTCCCCGACCGCCTCGCCGCCAAGGCCGCCCCGGCGTTGATCGCCGATGACGAGCGGCATTTCGCGGCCATCGCCGCGAACCTGGAGCAGACGATCGCCGACCTGTCCGGCCGTCTCGACGCCGCGCGCAAGGCGCCGGGCGGCAGCGGGCAGGCGGCGCTGGACCGGGACCTGGAGATCCACCGGCTGGCCGCCCGCCTGCGCACCCTGCGCCGCTTCGGGCTGGATCTGTGCCTCGGGCGCATCGTCGGCGCGGACGGCTCCGAGCCCGTGTACGTCGGACGGCTCGGCCTCACGGACCGGGCGGGCCGCCGGCTGCTGCTGGACTGGCGTTCCCCCGCGGCGGAGCCGTTCTTCGGCGCGACGCACGCCAACCCGATGGGGCTGGCGAGCCGCCGCCGATACCGCTGGACGCGCGGCCGGATCGGCGACTACTGGGACGAGGTGTTCACCTCGGACGGGTTCGAGGGGCACGCCGCGCTCGACGACCAGTCGGCTTTCATCGCCAGCCTGGGCGGCCACCGGTCGGCGCGGATGCGCGATGTGCTCGGCACCATCCAGGCAGACCAGGACACGATCATCCGCGCGGGGTCACGCGGCGCTCTCGTCGTCGACGGCGGGCCCGGCACGGGCAAGACCGTCGTCGCGCTGCACCGCTCGGCCTACCTCCTCTACTCCGACCCCCGCCTCGGCCGCCACCGCGGCGGCGTGCTGTTCGTCGGCCCGCACCAGCCGTACCTGGCCTACGTCTCCGACGTCCTGCCCAGCCTCGGCGAGGACGGCGTGCAGACCTGCACCCTGCGCGACCTCGTCCCCGAGGGGGCGGAGGCGAGGACCGAGGCCGACCCGGAAGCCGCACGCCTGAAGTCGTCGGCGGATTGGGTGAAGGCGGTCGAGGCCGCCGTCAGGTTCTACGAGAAGCCGCCCACCGAGGGGATGACGGTCGAGACCCCCTGGTCCGACCTCCGGCTGAGCCCCGACGACTGGGCCGAGGCGTTCCACGCGCCGGACCCCGGCACCCCGCACAACGAGGCGCGCGACCGGATCTGGGAGGAGGTGCTCACGATCCTGGTCGACAAGTACGTCGGCGACGTCCCGGAGGACCAGCTCCGCAGGTCGCTGTCGCGCAACAGGGACCTGCTCATGGCACTCAACCGCGCGTGGCCGCTGCTCGAGGCGGCCGACCTCGTCGGGGACCTGTGGACGGTGCCCGCCTACCTGCGGCTGTGCGCGCCATGGCTCAGCCCGCAGGAGGTCCGCGCGCTCCAGCGCGAGGAGGCACGGGCCTGGACGGTGTCCGACCTGCCGCTGCTGGACGCCGCCCGCCAGCGGCTCGGCGACCCGCAGGAGTCACGGCGCAGACGCCGCAGGGAGGCCGCGCTCGCCGCCCAGCGCGAGCACATGGCCCAGGTCGTCGACTCCCTCATCGAAGCCGCCGAAAGGGTAGACCCGGACGAAGAGGGCATGGGTCTGGTGACGATGCTGCGCGGGCAGGACGCGCAGGTCAGCCTCGTCGATGAGAGCGTCCTGCCCGGCGCCGACCCGGACCTGCTCGCGGGCCCGTTCTCGCACATCGTCGTGGACGAGGCGCAGGAGCTCACCGACGCCGAGTGGCAGATGCTGCTGCTGCGCTGCCCGTCCCGGAGCTTCACCATCGTCGGGGACCGCGCCCAGGCCAGGCACGGTTTCACCGAGTCGTGGCGGGAGCGGCTCGAGCGGGTCGGGCTCGACCGGATCACCCTGGCCTCCCTGACCGTCAACTACCGGACGCCGCAGGAGGTCATGGCGGAGGCCGAGCCGGTCATCCGCGCCGCGCTCCCGGACGCCAACGTGCCGACCTCCATCCGCGCCAACGGCATACCCGTCCTGCACGGATCCGTCTCGGACCTGGACTCCGTCCTCGACGCCTGGCTCGCCGAGCACGCCGACGGAACCGCCTGCGTCATCGGCGCCCCCGCCTTCCAGCCGCCGCCCCGCGTCCGGTCGCTCACCCCCGAACTGGCGAAGGGCCTGGAGTTCGACCTGGTCGTCCTCATCGCCCCGGAGACCTTCGGCGAAGGCATCGAAGGAGCCGTCGACCGCTACGTCGCGATGACCCGAGCGACACAACGCCTCGTCATCCTCACCGGCCCCTGACCCGCGCCGCGCGGTACTTCACCCGGGTGGTGTCCGGTGTGGTGGATGGTGTGCGGTCAGGTCAGGGCGAGGAGGGTGACGGCGATGGCGGCGGTGCCCAGGCCGGCGAGCTGGCCGCGGCCGACGCATTCGGCCAGGACGGTGCGGGCGAGCAGGACCGTGCCGGCCGGGTAGAGGGCGGTGATGACCGCGACGACGGCGAGGTCTCCGTCGCGGGCGGCGAGCAGGAACAGCAGGTTCGCCACGGAGTCCAGCGCGCCCGCGGCCGCCGCGATCGCGTACGCGGGGCGTTCGGGGCCCAGCCTGCGGTAGAGCAGCCCGGCCGCGGTCAGGGTGACGGCCGAGGAGACGGCACGGCCCACGATCAGGGGGGCCACCCCGCTGTCGGACGGTGCTTGGTGCAGGAAGACCAGTTGGAGGGCGATGGCGGCGCCGGCTCCGAAGGCCAGCAGCAGCGCGGTGGGGGAGGGCCGCGCCGAGCCCGCGCCGTGTCCGGCGCTGACCAGCACCACCGCCACCAGCGCGAGAGGCAGTCCCGCCAGTCCGGCGGCGGCCAGGTGCTCGCCTTGCAGCAGGCCCACGCTGACGGGCAGCGCGGCGGACACCAGCGCGGTCACGGGTGACAGCACGTTCATCGGGCCGATCGCCAGGGTGCGGTAGAGCAGGGCGAACGCGGCGGCCGAGGCGACTCCCGAGGCGGCGCCCCAGCCGACGGCACCGGCACTGAACGAGGCGCCGAGCAGTGGCCACAGCAGCAGTTCGACGACGAGACTGGCCGGGGCCGCGACCATCACGGTGCGCAGCACATGGGCCTTGCGCGCGCCGAAGCCGCCGAGGAAGTCGGCGCACCCATAGGCGAGCGAGCTGCCCAGTGCCAGCACGAGAGCGATCACGACACATCCCCCGTAGTTCAATGGAATGACCACACTGTATGTCAGAACGACCGGTGAAGACCAATCGAACGACCGGGGAACGTACTAGAATGACCTTGCGGGAGGGTGGTGATCATATGGCCGAGACGGCCGCGGCCCTGCGGACGGTCGCGCACAACGTCCGGGCGGCCCGCCTCCGCGCTGGGCTGTCCCTGGAGGAGCTCAGCCGCCGCGCCCAGGTCAGCAAGGGCGCCCTGGTGGGACTGGAGAAAGCCCAGGGCAACCCCAACCTGGCCACCCTGGTACGGCTCGCCGACACCCTCGGCATCTCGGTCGCCGCCCTGATGCAGGGGCCGCCCGAAGGCCGCGTCCGCGTCGTCGCCGCCGACGCCGTCGAGCCGCTGTGGACGGGAGAACGGGGCGGCGAGGCCCGGCTCATGCTGGTGACCTCGAACACCGCCCCCGTCGAGGTCTGGCGCTGGCGGCTGGAACCGGACGAGGAGTATCCCAGCCATCCCCACCAGGCCGGAGTCGTGGAGACCGTCAGCGTCACATCCGGCCGGATGGCCCTGATCGTCGACGGCACCGAGTACGACCTCGAAGCCGGGCAGACCGCCACGTTCGACGGCGACGTGCCCCATGCCTACCGCGGGTCGGGCACCGGGACCTGCCACCTGATCATGACCGTCCATCTGCCGCCAGGCCCGGCCCGATAGCCTGGCGCCGGGTTTCAGGCGGCATGGGAGCGATCCGCACCACGCCGTGGCGGGTCACGCGACGGCCTCGACGCCGAGGTCGGCGAGCAGGCTCCGCACCCGGCGTTCGATCTCGTCACGGATCGGCCGGACGGCCTCCACACCCTGCCCGGCGGGGTCGGGCAGGGCCCAGTCGAGATAGCGCTTGCCGGGAAAGACCGGGCAGGTGTCGCCGCAGCCCATGGTGACGCACACGTCCGAGGCCCGTACCGCCTCTACGGTCAGGACTTTCGGGATCTCGGCGGAGATGTCGACGCCGGCCTCGGCCATCGCCTCCACCACGGCCGGGTTCACCGTCTCGGCGGGCTGCGAACCGGCGGAGCGGACGCCGACGGCGCCTCCGACACGTCGGGTGAGGAAGCCCGCGGCGAGCGGAACGCCGAGGAACACCGCCACGTTCGCGGCGATCCGCCACGGGGAGACACCGAGGGCCCGGCCGTCGCCGAGGCCGAGCCATCCGGGCAGCAGGCCGAGGGAGAACCAGCCGAGCAGCCCGAACGCCAGCACCGGGTACATCATCACCAGCAGGCCGGCCGCGATCGGCAGGGAGATCCCGCCGATCTCCACCGCCGCCAGGGCGTGGCCGAGGCCGGGGACGAGACGGCCGAGCCCGAGCCCGGCCGCCATGGCCGCCAGGATCCACACCGCCAGATACCGGTCGGTGAACGACAGCCGGCCCGTGACGCCCGAGGCCGCGGCGGCGGTCACGGGCACGCTCCCGGCGTCTCCGGCAGCGGCTCGCCGCCGGGACGGGTCAAGATCGCCGCCAGCCGGTCGGTCGTCTCGGGGACGAGCCGGTAGTACACCCAGGTGCCGCGCCGCTCCCCGTCGATCAGCCCGGCCTCGCGCAGGAGCCTCAGATGGTGGGAGATGGTCGGCTGCGACAGGTCGAACGCCAGTGTCAGATCGCACACG
Source organism: Actinomycetes bacterium (assembly GCA_023425615.1). Lineage (GTDB taxonomy): Bacteria > Actinomycetota > Actinomycetes > Streptosporangiales > Streptosporangiaceae > Actinocorallia. The sequence goes on along the minus strand of JAFACJ010000564.1, from coordinate 1,688 downwards.
CACACCTCCCCACCCGCCCGGGAGGCGATCATCGACAGCAGCTGAAGCCGCACCGGATCACCCAGCGCCTTGAAGACCCGCGCCAGCTCACCCGCCTCCGCGGCGGCGAGCGGAGCGGCCAGCAGACCGGGACAACAGCCGTCCCCACCATCTCGCCCGAGAACCCGCAGCTCTTGTTTCGACATCCTTCTATATTGACATCCTTCAAATCAGGCTACAACCCTGAACAGAGAAACCTCGATACAACCCGCCTCAGCAAGAGTCCCGACGTTCGGCCTGGCACCGCCACCGCCCTTTCGCGCCTCGTCGTGGTGACCCGGTCCGCAGGGCGGACTGGGGCATTGCTGGTGATCTGGGACACGTCGCAGAGTGTGGCGCGGAGCGCAGCGCGGGCGTCGCATCGGTGACGTCCGGCCGGTTGTGCAGACGGTTTCGTGTCGAATGTGGTGAGGCAGGCGTGGATAGTAAATCGGAAGCCGTTCCGCGGTTCTTCGTGGGGACGGACGTGGGGGGTACGTTCACCGATCTCGTCGTGCTGCGGGATGGTCGTCCGCCCCGGTTGTTCAAGTCGCCGACGACTCCCGATGACCGGTCGGAAGGCGTGGTGAACGCGCTGGGGCTGGCCGCGGAGTCGTATGGGATGGGGTTGGCGGACTTCTGCTCCGCGATCATCTATTTCGCGCATGGGACGACCGCGGCGACGAACGCGCTGATCGAGCGCAAGGGCGCCCCGACCGCGTTGCTGACGACGCGGGGGTTCAGCGACACGATGCTCATCCAGCGGTCGATGACCTCGTGGGTGGGCATGGGCGCGGCGACCGGCCACTACAGCCTGCGCCGCAATCCCGAGCAGATCGTGCCGCGTTCGCGCATCGTGGAGATCACCGAGCGCGTCGATGCGGCGGGCGGCGAGATCGTCGCCCTGGACGAGGCGGAGGTCCGCGGCACGCTGCGCCGTCTGCGCGCCGAGGGGGTGCGGGCCCTGGCGGTGTCGTTCCTGTGGTCCTTCGTCAACGGGGGGCATGAGGAGCGGGTCGCCCGGATCATCGGGGAGGAGTGGCCCGAGGTCTATCTGACGCTCTCCCACGAGGTCGCGCCGGTGATCGGCGAGTACGAGCGCTCGGCGACGACCGTGGTCAACAGCTATCTCGGTCCCGTCATCCGCGACTATGTGGCGAATCTGGAGGGGCGGCTGCGCGCCACCGGCTTCACCGGCGACTTCTCGATCATGGACTCCGGCGGCGGGGTCATGCGCGCCGAGGACGCCGCGCGCAGGTCGGCGTCGATGCTCACCTCCGGGCCCGCCGGGGGAGTGCTCGCCTCGACCGCGCTCGCCGCCCGGCTCGGCCACCCGAACGTCATCACCTCCGACATGGGCGGCACCAGCTTCGACGTCGGCCTGATCATCGACGGCGAGCCGCTGGTCGAGCGGATCAGCGAGGTCGGCGACCTGCATCTGGCACTGCCGCGGATCAAGGTCACGGCGATCGGCGCGGGCGGCGGGTCCCTCGCCGCCGTGGACGAGTCGGGGGTGCTCGTCGTCGGTCCCGAGAGCGCAGGTTCGGTACCGGGCCCCGCCTGCTACGGCAGGGGCGGTGACCGTCCGACGGTCACCGACGCCGACGTCGTGCTCGGCATCATCGATCCCGCGCGTTTCCTCGGCGGGCGCATGCCGCTGGACCGCGCCC
>JAFACJ010000553.1 GCA_023425615.1 Actinomycetes bacterium | reverse complement strand
CGGGGGGCCGGCGCGGACGGCGCCCCGCGAGGTCGCCCCCGGCGTCTGGCACCTGCCCGTGGTCGTGGAGCGCAACGTCCCTCCGACGGTGAACGTGTACGCGGTGGAGTCGGGCGAGCGGCTGGTGCTGGTGGACGTCGGATGGGACGACCCCAGCCTCGTCTCGCTCCGCGGCGGCCTCGGCGGTCTCGGCGCCTCCCTCGGCGACGTCGAGGGCATCGTGCTCACCCACGGCCATCCCGACCACGCCGGTCTCGCCGCCGGGGTCCAGGCGGAGACCGGATGCTGGGTGGGGATCCACCCGCGGGAGCGGCGGTGGTTCACCCCCGACGCCTACCGTGACCCCACCGACACGATGGCCCGCCTGGGGGCTCCCGCCGACGTGGCCGACGCCCTCCGCGTGAAGTTCGGCGAGCCGGAGCACCTGCCGGCCCCGAGGCTCACCGACCTGCCGGACGGGGCGCGCGTCCCGGTGCGCGGCGAACGCCGCCTGGAGGTGGTCTGGACACCGGGGCACAGCCCCGGCCATCTCTGCCTCCACGACTCCTCCGGTGTCCTCTTCACCGGCGACCACGTCCTGCCCGACCTCCGGCCGCGCCTGCACTACAGCGGAGAAGACGATCTGGTCGGCAGGTTCTTCTCCTCCCTGCGCCGCACCCGGGCGCGGGAGGCGGAGATCGTGCTGCCGGGCCACGGCGACCCCGTCACCGGTTCCCGGCGGCTTCACGACGACATCCGGCGGCACTACCAGGACAAGAAGGACCGTGTCCTTCAAGCGGTCACCGAGGGACACGGCGGGCTCACCGCCTGGGAGATCGCCCCCGCCCTCCGGGCGAACGCGGCGGCGTCGGTGACCGCGCACGCGCTCGCCGCCCGCGAGGCGCACGCCTTCTTGAAGCACCTGGAGTCCGAGGGGCACGTCGTGGCCTCCGGTGAGGTCGTGCGATGGCGTCGCGCGCGCCGCGAGGCGCCCGCCTGATGGAGCGCCCATGACGCGGCCCGCCGCCCCGTGGGACGGCGGGCCGTGATCCTCCCCGGGTCAGACGCTCGCGCCGTGCTCTTCCTCGAGGAGGCGTTTCATGACCTTCCCTGTCTCGTTGTACGGGAGCGCCTCACGGAACTCCACGTGGCTGGGGACCTTGAAGGAGGCGAGGGTCTCGGCCGCCCAGGCGCGCACCTCGTCGGCGGTCAGCGCACCGCCCTCCTCCAGCACGACGTACGCCTTGACCTCCTGGCCGAGGATCTTGTCCGGCACCCCGATGACCGCGGCCTCGGCGATGGCGGGATGCTCGACGAGGCGGTATTCGATCTCGATGGGGTAGATGTTCTCGCCGCCGCGCAGGATGAGGTCGCGGATGCGGCTCTCCAGATGGAGGAGGCCGCCGCTGATGCGCCCGTAGTCGCCGGTGCGGTACCAGCGTTCGGCGTCCAGCACGGACGCGGTCGCCTCGGGGTTGTTCCAGTAGCCGAGGAAGACGCCGGCGCCCTGGATGTGGATCTCGCCGATCTCGCCCTCGGGCAGCGGCTTTCCGTCGGTGTCGCGGACCTGCACCCGGACGGTGGGGATGGCCGCGCCGACGGAGCCGGGGTGCTCCTCCAGCAGGGAGCCGGTCAGCAGGGTGCCGGTGCCGAGGGTCTCGGTCATGCCGTAGCCGTTGCCGAGCTGGACGCCGGGCATCTCGTCCCTGATGTGCCGCATCAGCTCCGGCGGGAAGATCGTTCCCCCGCTGCCGACCATGGTGACCTGGCCGGTGCGGAACGAGGCGAAGTCCGGGTGGGCGAGCATCCGCCAGAAGTGGGTGGGCACCCCGCTCCACTGGGTGATCCCGTACTCGTGGGTGAGCCGCAGCGCCCGCTCGGCGTCCCACCGGCCGGGCCCGGGGAAGACGAGCTTGAGGCCGACTGCGGGGCCCGCGGCGAACGTGATGCCCGCGCCCGAGACATGGAACAGCGGGCTGACGACGAGTGACGCGCGCTGCACGCCTGCCGGTATCTCGCGGTAGCGTCCCGCGTCGAGCAGCGCGGTCACCGCCCCGCCGAGCATCCCGTGCTGGCTGAAGAAGACGAAGTTGCGGTGGCTGATGGTCGCGCCCTTGGGCCGTCCCGTCGTCCCGCTGGTGAACATGATCACCGCGGGGTCGTCCTCGGCCACGGCGACGGCGGGCAGGCGGTCCGGGGGCTCCTCCAGGGCGAGTGCCAGCGCGTGCAGGTCCTCCAGGGGCAGCGCCGGAGTCCCGGACGCCTTCAGCCACGGCGTGCCCGCCGCGCGTTCCAGCGGGGCGCCCGACCCTAGCAGGAGTGCGGGTTCGGTGAGGGCGAGGCCGTGGTCCATCTCGGCCGGCGTCCACCAGCCGTTCAGCCCGACCACGATCGCGCCGAGCGTCAGCGTCGCCCAGTAGGCGAGGATGTGCTCCCTGGTGTTGGGGGCGGCGATGGCGACGCGGTCGCCCTTGCCGATCCCGTACCGTCCGGCGAGCACCTCGGCGTAGGAGGCGACGAGGTCGTAAGCGTCGGCGTAGGTGATCGTCTCCTGTACCGGGCCTTCCAGGACGAGATAGGGCAGGTCCGGTGTAGCGGTGCGGGCGTGCTCCAGCAGCGCCGGCAGGTTGGGGAAGCGGCGGACGAAGACCTCGACGGGGACGCCGAGCACCTCCTCCGTCGTGCGTTCGAAGGGCGCTCCCGGGCCGCAGAGCGCCTGGAGCGCGCCCGCGGGGAGCAGCCGGTCACCGGGCCAGGTCAGGATCGCGGGCGCCGTGGCGCTCCGGTCGTGGGAGTCGTGCGGGGCGGTGGTCACCATGGCCTCCGGGGTGGGGGAGAGAAAGAGGATGGGTGGTCCTGGGAGGGCGGCGGCCCCGGGTCGCGGTGTCCGGGGCCGCCCGGCGGCTCAGCCTCGCGGGAGCCCGAGGATGCGTTCGGCGATGACGTTCAGCTGGATCTCCACCGTGCCGCCGCCGATGAGCTGCGGCGGCACCGACAGGTAGGCGTGGACCGCCTCGTTCTCCGAACCGTCCTGCG
>JAFACJ010000508.1 GCA_023425615.1 Actinomycetes bacterium | reverse complement strand
CGGCGCGGTCGTCTCGAAGCCGATCGCCATGAACACCACGCGGCGGCCGGGGTTCTCCCGGGCGACGCGCAGCGCGTCCAGCGGTGAGTAGACCATGCGGATGTCGGCGCCCTCGGCCTTGGCGTCGAGGAACGAGCCGGTACCGCCGGGCACCCGCATCAGGTCGCCGAACGAGGTCATGATGACGTCCGGTTCGCGGGCGATGGCGATGGCGTCGTCGATCCGCCCCATCGGGATCACGCACACCGGGCAGCCGGGCCCGTGGACCAGTTCCACCCGCTCGGGCAGGAGGTCCTCCAGGCCGTGCTTGTAGATGGCGTGGGTGTGGCCGCCGCACACCTCCATGAACTTGTAGTGCCTGCCGGGCTCGCACAGCGCGGCGATCCGCGCGGACAGCGCCTTCGCCCTGTCCGCGTCCCGGTACTCGTCGACGAACCGCATGCCGGTCAGCCGCCTTTCGGTTGGTCTTCCTGTGGTCCGTCAGGTGATGTCGGAGGCGGCTAGGGCGTCCAGTTCGTCGGTGTAGGCGGCGCCGAAACCCTCGAGGAGGGCGAGGGTCGCCGCCGCCTCCTCCTCGTCGATCCGTGACATGGCGAAACCGACGTGCACCAGCACCCAGTCGCCGGGTCTCACCCCTTCAGGACCGAGCAGGCCGACGCTGATCGGCCGCCGGACACCGGCGACCTCGACCACGGCCAGGTCGCCGCGGCCGGGCAGGAGCTCCACGATCTCCCCCGGGATGCCGAGGCACATCCGTCCTCCCCTCACATACGCCGGATGCGCAGGTACCGCCGCATCGCCGGCAGGTTCTGCCAGAACACGAACACGGCCAGCACCGCCACCGGCGCGGCGATCGCTATCCCCACGTTTCGTCGCATGACTCTCCTTCCTTGAGGCGCGCGAAGAACGCCTCGATCTCCGGCCACACCCGGGTCCCCCCGGACAGGCCCTTCCAGGAACCGCGCACGACCGCCACCAGCCGGTAGCAGTCGTCCACGGGCACCAGCCACCGTTCGTCGGCGTCGCGGAGCGTGTTGACCAGCAGCGCCTCCACGCCCGGACGCAAGGTGGCAAGGGGCGGGCAGGAGGCGACCGCCGCCTCCCACGCCGCCGGTTCGACCGTCCAACCGGTGGCTCCGGCCGGGCTCGGATAGTGCGCGGTGACGGCTCCGTCCGCCCCGCTGGTGAAGAAAGCCAGCCCGACCGGGACACCGAGGTCGTCGGGACGCACTCCCGTGAGGCGGAGCCTGCGGCGGGGCACCTTCCGGTAGCGGCCTTGTTCATCCGGAAACAGCACGGCGCAGGCCCTACAGGCGCACAGCAGGGTGCCTTGCTCCTCGTCGAGGAGGTGGACGTGCCGCTCCTCCACCGCGTTGCCGCACATGCCGCACGACTCGTCCGCACGGGCGTGGGACGCTCCGCGCCGGATCGCCCTTTCGAGCGCCGCCGAGTTCACCGCGCCGCCTTCGATCGGCTTTGCAGCGCTTCGATCGGGACGAACGCGGCCTCCTTACGCGGCGGGCTCACCTGTACCTCCGTCAGTTCCGGCGCGATCGCCAGCACCGCGTCCTTGACGGTCTCCACGGCCGGGCCGACGCCGCCGCAGCCGCCGCCCGCCAGCACGACGCGGGCGACGGTCCCCTCGACGCCGCCAAGCTGCGCTCTGCCGCCGTGCAGGAGCGGACGCACCCGCTCCAGTGCCCGTTCGACCCGCTTCTCCAGCGGTTCGGAGTGCAGTTCGTGCAGCACCATCAGGTGGCCGAGGAGTTCGTCGTCGGCCAGCGGGCCGACGGTGTCGCCGGGCATCCGGTCCAAGAGGCGGGCGAATGCCTCCCCGTACACCTCGGTGAGCAGGGTGACGGCGTCCAGTGCCTTGCTCGCCGTCGCGCCGGGGATCGTCTCCAGTTCGCCGAGTGTGCCGTCGAGTCTGGCCAGCCGGTCGGCTACCGCGCGATCGTCGAGCCGCTCAGCCATGGGAGGCACCGAACATCGGCGAGTGCAGCTTCTCCAGGGTGCGGCCCTTGCCGAGGTACATGTGCACTCCGCACGGTAGGCACGGGTCGAAACTGCGCACGGCGCGCATGATGTCGACACCGCGGAACTCGTCGGGACCGTTCTCCTCGAAGATGGGCATGTCCTGCACCGCGTCCTCGTACGGGCCCGGCGTGCCGAAGCTGTCGCGCGGGCTGGCGTTCCAGGGCGTGGGCGGATACGGGTGGTAGTTGGCTATCTTCTGGTCGCGGACCACCAGGTGGTGCGACAGCACGCCCCGTACCGCCTCGTGGAAGCCTGCGCCGATCGCGTTCTCGGGGACGTCGAACGGCTCGAACACCTTGCATTCCCCGGCTCGCACCAGTTCCAGTGCCTGTTCCACGAAGTGCACGGACATCGCCGCGGCGTAGGCGATGAAGTACGCGCGGGCGCGGTTGCGTTCGATCGCGTTGGACCACGGCGGGATCCGCCATTCCAGCGTCGTCTCCGGCAGCTTGTCGCCGCGCGGCAGCGAGATCTGGACTCCCGAGCCGGTGGATTTCACATAAGGCGTGTCCACCATGTTCGCCAGGGCGGTGGTATAGAGCCGGGCGAAGGCACCGCCTCCCGTGTCCAAAGCGAGGTGTTCTTGGGACGTCGGCTCATACCAGCGCGGGCTCATCACCCAGCTGTACTTGTCCTCGAAGTCGCGCTTCTGCGGTATGGGCAGCGTGGTCTGGTTCCACGGGTGGCGCATGTCGACGGGGTTGCCGAGCGGGTCGGTGGTGACGAACGGTTCGCTGTTCGCCCAGTCGTCGTAGTAGGAGCTGCCCAGAAGGATGCGCATACCCAGGTTGATGTCGACGAGGTCGGTGGTGAGCAGTTGCCCGTCCAGGACGATGCCCGGTGTCACGAACATCGCCTTGCCCCAGTTGTTCATCGTCTCGTAGCGGTAGTCGACGACGTTCGGGTCCTGGAAGGCGCCCCAGCAGCCGAGCATGACGCGGCGGCGTCCCACCTCTTCGTAGCCCGGGAGCGCCTCGTAGAAGAAGTCGAAGACATCGTCGTTCATGGCGACGGCCTTCTTGATGAAGTCCACGATCTTCAGGAGCCTGCTCAGGTAGTCGGTGAAGACCGTCGATGTCGGCACCGTCCCCACACCGCCCGGGTAGACGGTGGAGGGGTGCACGTGTCTGCCTTCCATCAGGCAGAACATCTCCCGGGTGATGCGGCTGACCTGGAGGGCCTCCTTGTAGACCTCGCCTTCGAACGGGTTGTACGCCTCCATGATGTCGGCGATCGTGCGGTAGCCGTGGATGTCGGAGTTCGGGGCCAGGGTCTCCCGCGCCCGCCGCAGCACGCTCGGGTTGGTGTCCTTGACCATGGCCTCGCAGTAGTCGACGAAGACCAGGTTGTCCTGGAAGATCGTGTGGTCGAACATGTACTCGGCCGCCTCGCCGAGGTTGATGATCCACTCGGCCAGCGGCGGCGTCTTGATCCCGTACGCCATGTTCTGCGCGTACACCGAGCACGTGGTGTGGTTGTCGCCGCAGATGCCGCAGATGCGGCTGGTGATGAACCCGGCGTCACGCGGGTCCTTGCCCTTCATGAACACCGAGTACCCGCGGAACATCGAGGAGGTGACATGGCATTCGGCGACCCTCCTGTCCGCGAAGTCGATCTTCGTATAGACACCGAGGTTCCCGATGATCCGGGTGATCGGGTCCCACGACATCTCCACCAGCTGGCTCGACGTGCCGGCCCGCGCCGCCCTCGGATTGGTGATGGCCATCGTTCGCGTCCTCCCCCCGCGCTATCGGCGGGCTCGCTTGGGCGGCCGGTAGCCGCTGGTCAGCACGTCGCGGTTGTGGCGCCACTTGGGCTCCTTGTCGACCGTGCGGTAGGTGATGCCGCGCATCCGCCGGATGAACGCGCCGTAGGGCTTGACCATCGAAGACGACAGCCGCGCCCCCGGCGGCTCGTCCATGAACGGCATGAACTTGTCAGGGAAGCCGGGCATGGTGCAGGCGATGCAGATGCCGCCGACGTTCGGGCAGCCGCCTATGCCCCTCATCCAGCCGCGCTTGGGGACGTTGCACTTGACCACCGGGCCCCAGCAGCCGATCTTCACCAGGCACTGGGCCGAGTTGTAGGTGTCGGCGAAGACCCCCTGCTCATAGGAGGAGCCACGGTCGCAGCCGTCGTGGACGGTGTTGCCGAACAGCCACGTCGGGCGCAGCATGTCGTCCAGAGGGGGCGGAGGCACGGCGCCCGCCGCGTGGTAGAGCAGCCAGGTGAGGGTCTCCATGAAGTTCTCGGGCTGCACGGGGCAGCCGGGGATGTTGACGATCGGCAGCCCGCCCGCGGAGGTGAAGTCCCAGCCGAGGTAGTCGGCCAGCCCCATCGAGCCCGTCGGGTTGCCCTCCATGGCGTGGATGCCGCCGTACGTCGCGCAGGTGCCCGCCGCGACGACCGCCCACGCCCGCGGCGCCAGCGCGTCGATCCACGTGTCCAGCGTCAGCGGCTCGCCGGTGCGCGGGTCGTTGCCGAAGGACGTCCAGTAGCCCTCGCCGTTGATCTTCTCGTTGGGCACCGAGCCCTCGAGGACGAAGATGAACGGCTCCAGTTCGCCCGCCGCCGCCGCGCGGAACGGGGCGAGGAACACCTCGCCTCCCAGCGTGGGCGAGAGCACCTTGTTGTGCAGGTGCACCTTCGGCAGGCCCGGTACCAGACCGCGTACGACGTCCTCGATGGCGGGCTGCGAGGCTGCGGTGACGGACACGCTGTCGCCGTCGCAGCTCATCCCCTCGGAGATCCAGAGGACGTGGATCTCCTCGAACCCGGTGCGTCCCGCGCCTCCGGCGCGTTCGGTCGTGGAAGTCATGGGTCAATCCCCCCTGCTGCCTCAGCCGCCCTTTACCGCGGACTCGTCGACGGTGATGGACTCCAGGACCGCCTCGTGCCCCGCGGCCACCTCGATGTCCAGGCCGCCGCAGCGCGGGCAGACGACCAGGTTCGGCACCGCGGCGGCCGTGCTGCTCTCCCCGCATCCGCGGCAGCGCACGGACGCCGGCTCGTGCACCACCTCCACCAGGGCGTCCGCGGCCGGCGTGCCCGCCGCCGCCATCCGGAACCCCTGGTCGATGACCCCGGGATCCACCGGGTGGCCGCTGATCCTCACCCGCGCGCCGCTCACACGCCGGCCGTCGGCGCGTTTCAGCACCGCCGCGACGATGGCCTCGCACAGTCCCAGTTCATGCATCGGTACGCTCCCTCATCCCTGATTCGTCTCCTTGGGCGCACGCCAGGTCCGTGACCAGGCGGACCGCCTCGTCCACGGCGGCGGCGACCGGTTCCGACAGGCCCATGCCCTCCTCCACCGAGGCGGGGCGGCAGCCGACGACCAGCACGCGGCCCGCCTTCCCGCCGAGCCGGCGCAGCAGCAGGAGCACGGCCAGCGGGTGCAGGCCGTGCGCGTCGACGGGGACGCCGCCGCCGTCCGCCTCGTCGAGGTCGCGGTCGCCGACCTCCAGGACGGCGAGCGTCCCCGGCGGGCCGTCCAGCGGCACCGCGTCCACCATGATCAGCGTGTCGGGCGGGCCGTCGAGCAGCTCGTAGGCCAGGTGGACGCCGCGGATCCCGTAGTCGGCGACCCTGACGTCCCCGGGCAGGCTCCCGGCGTCGACGCGGCGCACGACCTCGCCGCCGAAGCCGTCGTCGCCCAGGAACACATTGCCGATGCCCGCCACCAGGACCCGCGGGGCCGCGGCGCTCACCGGCGCTCCTCGGTGGGCAGCGGCTCCACCTCGTCGGGCGCGAAGTAGCGGTAGCGCCCGTACCAGCGGTCCAGGTCGGCGGCGGGGTCGTCCTCGACCGTGACGGCCAGGTGCACGGCGTCGTCGACGTCGGTCAGCACCTTCTCCACCAGTGCGGTGCGGCCCTCCAGGAACCGGTCCTGCGGGTCGGTGCCGCGTGCTCTCGGGCGCAGCCTGACCCGGCTGCCCGGACCCACGCGCACCCCGGCCACGAGCGTCTCGCGGGGTTCCTCGCCCCGTGAGCGCACCGCGCCGTGCAGCCGTTCCAGGACCTCGGGCGGCATGGCGTCGACACGGTCCAGGATCGCCGCGGCCCGCGCGTCGGTGGCACGCGCCTCCTGCTTCTCGGCCTCGGTCAGGGTGAGGGCGCGCAGCGAGAGGATCTCGTCGATCTCCCCGCAGTCGTACAGGTCGCCGGGGCTCTCGGGGGCGACCCGCGGATGGTCGTACAGCAGGATCGGCGAGGACAGCAGCAGGTCGCGCCCCGAGGTGCCGCCCGCCAGCACCGGGAAGGCGTGGACGTTCTCGCACGCGCGGACCGCCGCGCGCGCCCAGTCCGGCGGGTCGAGCAGGGAGACGAAGGCGGCGTCGCGCACGGCCAGCAGCAGATGGCAGGCCAGCGGTGAGACACGCAGCGCCTCGTCGCGCGCGGCGTCCGCGGGGAAGCCGCGGACGGTGTTCTCCACCCGGATCCGCAGCCTGGTGAGCGGCCCCTCGGGGCCCTGCCCCTCGGGCGCGGCCGAGCAGCGCACCGTCACCGACAGGGGCCACCTCTGCCGCAGGATCCGTCCGGCGGGCCGTCCCAGGGGCCCGCGGACCTCCTCGACGTCACGGCCCCCGTCCACCACGAGGGGGAACACCCCGGTCCCGTCCGGGCCCAGGGGCAGCCTGAGGCCGAACTCCCTGGGCACCGCCTCGTCGAAACCGAACTCCCGGCGCTCCCCGAGGTCGAGGACGTCGACCAGGCGGTACCCGTCGCCCTCGCGCGCCTCCACCGTCCGGCGCTGGAGTTGCAGGAAGCGCACCTCGCACGTCACGGCGTCCGCGGGTCCGTGCAGCAGGCACTCGGTCTGCTGCCACCACCCCTCGGCGGACCCGGCGACGCCCGTGTCGTCCGGGCCCCGCGCGCGGGTCCACTCCTTCGGCGTGAGCACCCCGAACTGCCAGCGCACACGGTTCTTCCCCGACGACCGCCGGTAGGGGTACAGGAGGTATCCCTCGTACAGAATCGCGTCGGCCACCGCCCGCACCGGGGCGAAGACATCCTCGACGCCGACCGTCTCCGGCCCCATGCGCCCTGCCTTTCACGAGACGACACCGCGAAATGACGCATTACGCATCGGTAATTTCGCTATGGGTGATCAGTCTCGTTATAACAACGCACGGGAGCCCCGGTAAGTGGAGCCGTCCCCTAGATGCCCGCGTCACCTACCCGGTCTCCCGACCGGACAGGTGACGCCTCGCGGAACGATGTCAGCGGTTGAAGTAGGTGTGGTCCGCGATGTAGAAGCCGGCGTCGTCCTGGGCGTGCCAGGTCGCCTTCTTGTTGTAGATCAGCTTCCCGTTCACGTAGATGCGCACGCGGTGCTGCTTCACCGCGACGGTGTTGACCCAGACGCCCTGGTTGCGGCGCACCTTCACGGTCTGGACATACTTGGAGGTCTTGCTCGTGCCGTCCTTGGCCGAGGGGTCGCACTGGTTCTTCTTCACGCAGTACGAGACGTGGTGCTCCAGGTAGATGCGCTTGCCGCTCTGGCTGGTGATGACGACCTTGACGGTCTTGGCCGGCGCCGCCTGCGCGGGAGAGGCGAGACCGGCTCCGAGGGCGAGCGCGGCGACGAACATGATCACACGGGAGAGGAATCGCATGCCACGATCATCGGGTCCGGCCCGACCCGCCGGACAGGGACCGCAGTCCCGTCTTCATCGGTCAAACCCCACCATCCCCCTCCTTATCGGTAGGGTCGGCGCCCATGGACGACGACATCATCGGCCGCTGGCGGGAAGTCAACCGTGACGGATGGGACAGGCGGGTGCCGTTCCATCTGGCGGGCCCCTTCTACGACCTGGACGGCTTCCGGCGGAAGCGCGACGTCCTGCGGGACTTCGAGGTGGCCGAGGTCGGCGACGTCACCGGCCGCGAACTGGT
>JAFACJ010000468.1 GCA_023425615.1 Actinomycetes bacterium | reverse complement strand
CGCCGCGCCCGCGCGGGACTGCGGCCTGCTCCAGCTGCTCGGCTGCCCCGCCCTTCCGCTGGACCTCCCGTGGCGCTGAGGCGCGACGGTCAGTGGCGGTCGGCCCGGTAGTCCTCGATCAGCCGTGCCAGCACCGCGCCGTAGTGGGCGATGATGCGCTCCAGTTCGTCGGGCCGCGCCACGTCCAGCAGATCACGCTCCAGCAGGACGAAATCGCAGCGGCCCTCCCACTCCCTGATCTTCTCCTGGTCGGGGAAGGGCTTCAGCCGTTCCCTGCCCGCCTCCCCGAGGTACCAGCACGCGACGTCTCTGAGCAGTCTGCTCGCAGCTTCGACCATGATCACGAGTCTCGCCCTCCGGTTCATGGGCGAAACTCCGCTCCCGGCAATGGATCGTTCAGCGGACGGTCACCGGACGCGGCGCGCCGGGAGAGGATTTCGGTAAAGAGCAGGTTCCGGTTCGTCTTACTGGCTGGACAGGTGGAGCGTGATCGGTTCGTCCTGTCTAGGATCGCAGCGTCCTGAACGGCTCGTGAGAGTACGGGGGGTTGCGATGGGCCGATCGCGGGCCGGGCGGCAGGTCCGCCATGTGCGCTGGCGCTGCACGGCCAATGCCGCCGGATTCTCCGCCCCGGGCGAGCCCTACGACCCGGAGCTCTTCCGGCTGGTGCCCGCCGAGCCCCCGCTGACCCTGGCCGAGCTGGCCGCCGCCGCCGACCCCTCCGGCGCCTCGACGTGGTTGCCGGCCACCGGGCTGGTCTGGGGGCGCGCGGAGTTCCTCGGCCTTCCGTGGGTGTCGGACTGGATGGCGGACTGGGAGGAGGGCGAGCGGTACTGCGCGGAGGTCGTCGCCCGGTACGGCGACTTCATCCCCGCCGACCTGGCCGTACTGGAGGCCGCCGCCGTCGACTTCCAGGGCATGGAGACCGTCGGCCGCGAGGCCAGTTTCGTGCACGAAGGCCATGTGTGCGGCTTCGCCGGACTGGACGACCTGCTCCTGTCCCTGTTCAGCCTCTACCGCGACCAGTGGGTCGTCCCCCTCGCCGACGGCACCCTCGTCGCCCCGCGCCTGGTCCTGGCGCCCAACCTCTGAACCGTTGCGCCAGCGGCCCCGTGCGTACGCCAGGATGAGGGGGTGTCCGCCAGGGAGCTTTTCGTACTCGGCACCGCCAGTGCCGTGCCCACCCGCCGCCGCAACCACAACGGGTACTTCCTGCGCTGGGACGCCCAAGGGCTGCTGTTCGACCCGGGCGAAGGGACCCAGCGGCAGATGTCGCACGCCGGGCTGGCGGCCACCGACCTGACCTGGATGTGCCTCACCCACTTCCACGGCGACCACTGTCTGGGCGTGCCGGGCATCGTGCAGCGGATCGCGCGGGACGGCGTCACGCACCCCGTGCACGTCACCTATCCGGCCAGTGGCGCGGAGTACTGGCATCGGCTACGGCACGCTGCGTCCTTCCACGACACCGCGAAACTCACCGAGCATCCCGTCGAAGGCGACGGCACGGAACTGGCGGGAGAGGGCTTCACGCTCACCGCGCTGCGACTCGACCACGGGATCGACGCCTACGGATACCGGCTGGCCGAACCCGACGGACGGACGATGCTGCCGGACAAGCTGCGCGAGCACGGCATACGGGGACCCGAGATCGGACGCCTCAGCGGGCCGCTTCTGGAGGAGTGCAGCGTGCCGCGGCCGGGCCAGAAGATGGCCTTCGTCATGGACACACGCCTGTGCGACAACGTCTTCGCCCTCGCCGAAGGCGTGGACCTCCTGGTCATCGAGTCGACCTTTCTCGACTCCGAGGAACGACTGGCCGCCGATTACGGCCACCTCACCGCACGCCAGGCCGGGCGCGTCGCCCGCGAATGCGGAGCGAGGAAACTCGTGCTGACCCACGTCTCCGAACGGTACTCCGAGGACGACGAACCACTCTTCCTGGAACAGGCGGACTTCCCCGACACGATCCTCGCCCAGGACCTGGACCGGATACCGCTACCACCACGGCGCCGCATCACAGTCTGAGCCTCTTGCTCACGTGGAACGCACGCCTGACGGCGCGCTACCCGTGGCTGACGCGCGCTGGCGCGCGCTGAACGTTCCACAGGAGTTCCCGTAAGCGTGCGTCTTCTCTGATCCGATCCCCTATGGTTACTTTCAGTGACACTCTCGGGGGGGACGAGTGACATGAAGGTGCTGTTGCTGACCGTCGGGTCGCAGGGGGACGTCCTGCCGTTCGTGGCGCTGGCCGAACGGCTGCACCGCGAAGGGCATCATGCCCTGCTCGCGGCGCCGGGGCTGTTCCAGGGGCTGGCCGACGCGCACCAGATCCCGTTCGCGCCCCTCGACCTGGACATGCTGCGCGTCTCCGACGCGATCGCCGGCGCGCACGGGCTGCGGCAGTTCCTGCGGTTCGCCCGGGCGCTGGGCCGGCAGGCGCCGGGCGCGCTGGAGAGCGCGGTGCACGCCGCCGAAGGCGACTTCGACCTCGTCGTGCACCATCCGATCCTGCCGATCGGCCACCATCTGGCCGACTGGGCCGGAGCCCGGTCGGTGGCCGCGGTGCCGACCCCGATCCTCCAGCCGACCAGGGCGTTCGGCTCGCCCCTCTGGGG
>JAFACJ010000398.1 GCA_023425615.1 Actinomycetes bacterium | reverse complement strand
GCCCAGGTCCGGCTCTACACCGACCTCAGCCGGGTGCGGGCAAGCAGGCAGACCAGACCAGATCGCGGCCGCGCTCCTGACCGCCCACGGCCACTCCGCCGCCGAAGTCCAGCGCACAAGCATCCGCACCATGGCCCAGCAGTTCGTGCGCCGCCGCCTGCGGGCTCGTGGAGCCGACCGGCTCCCATTGATCGTCGGCACGTAGGGGTCGGCGAGGAGGGCTGTCTCTGAGGGGCTCCGCAGGACGTCAGGTTTGGAGGAACTTTGTGATCGGTTCGGCTTGGCCGAAGATGGCGTGGCCGGCTTCGGGGAGCAGATGAACGGTTGCGTGCGGGATGTGTTCGCGGACGCGGCGGGCGGTCTGGTGGGAGTCGAGCATGGCGTCGCGGTCGCCGACGATGACGAGGACGGGCATGGTCAGGCCGTGCAGTGCGGCGTCGGTGAACACCGGGAGTTTCTCTCTGCGCGGGTTGAAGTGCGTGAACGTCAGGACGACGGCGTCGAGTGCCTGCCGGTCCTTCTCCCCGTCCAGGCCGGCGACGGCCATCGCCGACTCGCGTAGGCCGCCGCGTCGGAACGGGCGGGTCAGCAGGGACTTGAAGATCCAGCCGACCTTCTGCCGTCCCACGCCGCCCGGGCACAGCAGGGCCAGGCGGGTCACCCGTTCCGGACGGCGGATGGCGTAGTCCAGGGCCGTCCAGCCGCCCAGGGAGACGGCGACGAACGCGGCTTGGGTGATCCCGAGCCCGTCCAGCACGTCGTCCAGCCAGAGTGACACGGCGTCGGAGTCCAGGGCGGGGCGCGAGGGCGCGCTCAGGCCCGGCTCGCCGACGAGGTCGACGGCGTACGTGCGAAAGTGCCGGGACCAGGTGGAGACGTCTCCTCGCCACATCGACGCGTTCGCGCCCGAGCCGTGCAGCAGCACGAGAGGCGGCGCGTCCTGCGGGCCGGAGACGAGGACGAAGGTCTCGCCCTCGCGCGTCGGCACCCGCACGTGCTCGGCGGGGACCGGCCAGGCGTCCAGCACCTTCCGGTAGTGGTCGAGGAGTTCGCGTCGGCCGGCCTCGGACTTGTAGATCGCGGTCATGGCGTCCGCGCCGCCAGCCGTGCGTCGAGCGCGTCGAGATCAGGGACGAACCACACGTGGTCGGACTTGTTCGACTCGCCGACGAGTGCACGCAGAGCAGAACTCTCCGCCAGGTAGGAGGAGATGTCGCCGACGATCGCCAGCTTCAGCCGGTAGTTGACGAACTTCTGCATGATCTCGCCCGCGAAACGGGTGCCCAGCGAGAAGAACCACTCGTCCAGGCGGTTCGCGGGAACCGCCACCACCTCGGCGCCCTGGTAGGTCGAGCCGATCAGGTCCAGCGCGTCGTCCATGGTGGCGATCAGCGGGCCGTCCGGGTCGCACACCAGCACCGGAACCCCGGCTCGTACCCGCACCACGTCAGTCACCCTAGGTCTCCCGTCCCAGCAGGCCGCCCGCACCGAGCACGCCCTCGATCAGTCGCAGCATCTCGGCCGTCGCCGCCGCACCGCCCATGATCACGATCTTCACGCGCCGCCGCTCCTCTTCGTGAACGAACTGGACGCGCAGCGGCCGACCTGGGTCGAAGTCACTCTGCGCGGCGCTCAGCACCAGCGTGCCCAGCCGGTCCACCGTGCGCCGGTCGACGTCGTCGACCTGGACGATGCTCGACACCTCGACCAGCGCGCCGCCGGACCGTCCGGCCGCGGGTTCCGGCTTCCCGACGAGCTCCTCCAGATCCGCACGGGCGATGCGGTACTGCTTGCCGATCCGGACCGCCTTGAGCCGCCCGGCCCGGATGTAGCCGCGCACCGTGCGCACATGAAGCCCGAGAAGATCCGCGACCGCCTCGACCGAATACATCTTGTCATCCATCACTCCCTAAAGTACGTGATTGAGGGAGCGATAGGGAAATTTAGGTAGTCCGACCTCGATTCGGGATCACCCGAACACCTCCAACAACAAAGAGCGCCATGTGATCAACCGCGTGCCCCGGCTCCAGGCTTCTCTCGGCCTCCAGGGACAGGCGCGTGGATCCCGGCTGCCGGCGGTGTCGGGACGGGCATGATGGGCGGCACTATGCCGTCATCACCATCGTCGTCTGCTCAAGCCGCCCGAGAACGTCTGGGAGGCAAGCTCCGGCGTCTGCGAGAGGCCAGGGGGCTCTCGGGCCGGGTGTTCGCGTCCTTGGCCGGTTGGAAGTCCGCGTCTCAGGTGTCGATGATCGAGAAAGGGCAGAGAACGATCTCGGCCGACCATGTCCGGCTGTGGTGTTCTCTCTGCGGCGTTTCCGAACGCCGGACGAAGGAACTGCTCCAGGAGCAGGCGGCCGTCGCGGGGATGTGGATTCCGTACGAGCAGATGAACCAAGGCGGTCTGGAGGCCGCGCAGAAATCGATACGGCAGCAGTACGTGGAGTTGGCTCTGGCTCGGGCTTACCAGCCGAAAGTGTTCCCCGGCATGCTGCAGACCGAGTCCTACACTCGCGCGGCGCTGACCGGGGTGATCGTCGAGCAGGCCGTGCAAACGACCGACCCGGACGCCGAAGTCGAGTCGGCGGTGGCCGAGCGAATGGACCGGCAGCGACTACTCAGCCGACCGGACGCCCGCTGGTTCTTCCTGCTGGAGGAGCCCGTGCTGCGGTACCGGCCATACGCGAGGGGCCTGCACCGCGAGCAGTTGCTGCACCTCCTGGAAATCAGGAGACGGCCGAACGTCTTTCTCGGGATCATTCCTCTCGACGCCGACCGCCGGACGATCCATCCGGAGG